>NZ_JAIXSV010000338.1 GCF_027484505.1 Asticcacaulis sp. | reverse complement strand
GAGCGAAGACTTATGCCCTCGACGCCTTGCGGCATGATCAGACATAGGATCGCCCTGCTACTGTCGCCGCCGCCCTCTCGCCCGTCCATGCCACGCGCTGCGTAGTCATTAGACCAAAGTGCTCAACTCATTAGAGCGCATTTCCGCTGAACGGAAACACGCTCTAACGGAGACGATCGGGGGAGCAGGTCATGTGGCTGCCCCTTAACCTTGGGTTCGTTGGTTTCCAGCTTATGGTTTCAGAGGGGGGCACACTGGAGGTCATTATGGAGGCGACATATTTGCTGGCGATCCCCCGCCGCCTCTTCACCTCCCGCCGGGTCAACAGGCTGATGTCGGAAGGCAGGCTGCCCCCGTTAAAACCGGCCTCGATCGGCTTGGCGAAAACGGGGGACAGGCCCGGCAGGGACACCGTAGAATCGCGCATGGCGGGTGTGGTTCCACTGATCGGACGGTTTCGGCGTCGGCACCAGCACTTTACATCCAATCAATGGCTTAGCGCCACACCCGCCAGCTTGGTGAATTTTTCGGACCAGCCCAAATGCGACAGATTATCAGAAATATTTCATCAGACCGAATACTGGTAATAAACGGGGCCGCCGTAACCTGTATGCTATTTTAGCTACTTGGCCTTAAGGAAACTGGCCGTAACAGAAAATGTGCCAGCGCCGGCAGCAGCACCAGCGCCCCCACCATGTTGCCAACGAACATAAAGGCCAGCAAAATCCCCATATCCGCCTGGAACTTGATGGGCGACCAAGCCCAGACCGCCACGCCAACTGCCAACGTGACGCCGGTCAACATCACCATACGACCCGTGAACAGCAACGCCGCCTCGAAGGCATTGGGCAATGTCTCGCCCCTGCGCAGGTGGGCCAGCAATATGGACATGACATAGAGCGCGTAATCCACGCCAATGCCGACGCCCAGCGCGATCACTGGAAGGGTCGCCACCTTTACGCCTACCCCCAGCACCACCATCAACGCCTCGCACAACAGCGAGATCAAAGCCAGCGGCAGCATTGTACACACAACCGCCCGCCAGGACCGGAACGTGACGAAGCAGAGGATCAGCACGGCCCCATAGACCCAGAGCAGCATTTCCCGGTTGGCATGTTGCACGACAATGTTGGTCGCCGCCTCAATCCCGGCGCTGCCACCGGCCAGCAGGAATTGGGCATCGGCACTGTCATTCTGTTTTGCGAATTCCTCTGCCACCTTCACCACGCTGGTCAGCGTGTCGGCCCGGTGATCCTGCAGATAGGCGGTCAGCGGCAGCACCGAACAAACGTCATTGAAGAGGCCGCGCGGGGAATTGGCGGTGATCGTGTTCAGCATGGCGCTGTTGGTCGGCAATTCATACCATTTCGGATTGCCTTCGTTATAGCCGCTCATCAACAGGCGCTGCTGTCCCGCGAGTGAGACCGTGTTTTCCACCACCGGCAGGCTGCGCAGCTTCCATTCCAGCGCATCGACCCGCATCAGCGTGTCATAGGTGGAACAGGCCCCCTCCGGGGTGCGGACCATGACGATGAAGGCGTCTGCGCTGGCCCCGTACTTCTGCTTGATATAGGCATCATCAAGATTGTAACGGGAATCCGCCCGCAATTCGGGGGCACCAGGGTCCAGGTCGCCAATCTTCAGATGCAGACTGACCATGAAGGCGCCCACCGCCAGCAAGCCGCAGAACACCACAGTCGCCAATGCACGCCGCGGTTCGGTCAACCGGCCCAACCAGTGCCAGACCGGATGGCTGCGCCCCCGTTCCGCCCGCAGGCTACGCTCTGCCGCCAGCGGGCTGACACCAATATAGCTCAACAGGATGGGCAGCAGGATCAGGTTGGTGAAGATCAGGATGGCCACGCCCAGGCTGGCGATCATGGCCAGTTCCTGGATAACGGGAATATCAATGATCAGCAGCACGCCAAAGCCGACCGCATCACAGAGCAGGGCCGTCAGCCCAGCCAGGAACAAGCGGCGGAAGGTGTAGCGCGCCGCCACCTCTTTCGGTGCCCCGCGCCCCACATCCTGCATGATGCCGTTCATCTTCTGGGCACCATGGCTCATACCAATGGCGAAAACCAGGAACGGTACCAGCACGGAATAGGGGTTCAGGTCAAAGCCCAGGGCCGGTAAGGCACCAAGTTGCCAGACCACCGCCACCAGCGAACAGATGACCACCAGACCGGTACTGCGCAGACAGCGCGTATGGGCATAGAGCACCCCTGCTGCCAGCACGATGGAGAGCAGGAAAAACAAGGCGATCTTCTGCAAGCCGGCGATCAGATCCCCAACCACCTTGGCAAAGCCGGATATCTGCATGGGCACGCCCTGTGCCTCATAGCGGGTGCGCATCTCCTCCAGCCTTGTGTTCAGCGCGCCATAATCGATCCGCCGTTTCAGTTCGGCATTGTCGGGCAAAAGGGGCACGGCGATCAGGGCCGATTTCTCATCAAAAGAGACGATCTTGCCGATTTCCCCCGACCGCCGGACATTGACACGAAGCTGCTGCAGATCCTCCGGTCGGCCCTGATAGTCATTGGGCACCAGGGGGCCGGCATCAAACCCCTCCTCCGTCACCCCCTGCCAGCGGGCATTGGGGGTCCACAGGCTTTTGAGGCCTACCCGGTCAACTTCGGGAAATGCCAACAGTTCGTTGGTCAGGCGTTGCAGCTTTTCCAGGAAAACCGCGTCATAGATATCCGCCCCTGGGGCCGTGACGGCGATGCGCAGTACATTGGGATTAGGCAGATCACTTTTCATCGTCAAGTAGTTGACGATGAAGGGATGATCGCTGGGGATCATCTTCTCGAAACTGCCATTGCTGTGCAACCGGGGCAGCTGGATGACGGCCAGGGCGGTGACAATGGCGCACAGCAAGAGGATCACGGCGCGGTAATTGAACAACAGCCGTTCGATCCGGCTGCCGGAGCGGGGGTCGAAAGGAAGCGCGCCATCTTCGGGATGCTGGGTGGCAGGAGATACGGTCATGGCGTCACACTTTCAATCGAGAAGCCGGCAACACGGACGGCACCCTGGCTACCGCTGACAACGAGGCCGCCATCCGCCGCCAGGACCAGAGCAGATGGGTTGCCCACCGGGGCCGTTCCCAGCCGTGACAGTTCCCCACCCGCCAGCCGATAAAGCCCCCCTGCCTGATCAGCCAGCAGGATCGATTGGTCAGGTAGGCGCAGGCTGGCGGTCAGGGAAACCGGGGTCGGCACGGCCAGGGGGGTGAAGCTGTGCGCCCCATCGGCGGAACGGAAACCATTGCCACGTAGTCCCGCCAGCACCATGCCATCCACCCCGAGCTGCAGGGTGAACATGCTGCCCTCGTAGGGAAGGTCCAAGGCCTGGAAATTCTCGCCATCATCAACGGAACGCAGCAGCAGCCCCTGTTCCCCGACAATGACCACCTGTTCTTCCCAAACTTTCACCGCATAGAGATGGCGGTCAATATTGCCCAGATGGGAAGACCAGGCTTCCCATTGCTGGCCATCGCTGCTGCGCAACAGCACGCCATAGGCACCGGCCAGCCAAAGCCGACCCTGGGCATCCATGGACAGGTCCAGCCAGGGGCTGTCCCGTTCATCCGCTGCCAACTGTTCAGCCTGTCGGCGGGCCAGCCGGGCGCGTTCATCATCCTGCCCGCGTTGCGTGGCTAGCTGTTCGGCGGCACGTTGATGGAGAAGCACCACATCCCGTCTGTCCAACACCCGCTGCCAGTTGCTGCCGCCATCGTCGCTGCGCAGCAACACACCATTGTGACCAGCAGCCCAGCCTTGGGCCGGACCGGTGAAGACGATGCTGGTTAGGGTCACGCTGACAGGCACGTGCGCCTGTTGTGAACTGGCCCCCGTTTGGCCGGACATTCAGGCGGTTTCTCGATAGGGCCTTATGAACTCGCGGGGCGAGCGCATTTTCAGGCCGGAATGCGGGTGGTTATTGTTGTAGTCATCGATCCATTCGCCGATCTGTCCAAGGACGGTTTCGGCATCCGGCAGTGGCGTG
>NZ_JAIXSV010000269.1 GCF_027484505.1 Asticcacaulis sp. | reverse complement strand
TGGCCGGACGCGGCACCTACGCCTTCCTGCATCAGACACCCGACTGGACCGCCGAAGAACTGTGCCTGTCCTACGCCCTGACCCAGCCCAATCTTTCGACCCTGTTCGCCACAGCGGATGATCCCGAACATCTGGAAGCGCTGGCGGCGGTCGTTGAACGCGCCATGCCGACCTCGGTGCCGGCGCAGATCGAGATGGCCCGCTTTTCGGCTCAGGCCGATACCTTGGCGAACGCGCGCAAGAAACAGGCCTGATCCACTGGATTTTATGGCGCTCTGTGCCTATATCCGTCCCATAAATCCTTTTTCCGGAGTGCCAGCCGTGAGCGCCGATCTCAATACCGAAGTGCATCAGTTCATTGATGGCACCATCAAAAACAACCCCGTCGTCCTGTTCATGAAGGGCACGCCGGATCAGCCGCGCTGTGGCTTCTCTTCGCTGGTGGTGCAGGTACTGGACCATCTGGGCGTTGAGTTCGCCGGCGTCGATGTGTTGCAGGACAATGATCTGCGCGAAGGCATCAAGGCCTATTCCGACTGGCCGACCATCCCGCAACTCTATGTCAAGGAAGAGTTCATCGGCGGCGCCGACATCGTGCGCGAGCTGTTCCAGAACGGCGAACTGAAGACGCTTCTGGCCGAAAAAGGCGTGCTGGAGGCCTGATTTTCGCCGTCTCTTTCATACGCCTGACACACGCCCTACCCAATTTGGGTCAGGGCGTTTTTGTTGACTTGTCAGCGCGCGGGCAGCGGGTATTTTAAGACCGGTTTTGCCACGCAGGGGGGATGGGATGCGAAAGACAGCGATTATTGGCCTGAGTCTCTGCCTGAGCCTCGGCCTGTCTCTTATGGCCAGCCTGTCGCATGCCGCTGACAAATGGATTGTCGCGCAGAGCCCGAATTTCACCGTCTATTCCAACGTCAACGCCAAGGCCACCGAGGCCTATGTGCGCAATCTGGAAAAGTTTCGCTACATTATCGGGGCCTTTTATGGCCTTTCGGGGCCGGATGCTGAGCCGCAGCCACGGATGAGGATGTATTTTCTGTCCAGCCGCTCTGACCTGAAACAGGTCTGGCCCAGGATGGACTCCGATGTCGCCGGTTTCGTGCGTATCTGTGCCGCTGGTATTACCGGGTTTTCGACCTATGAAGGCGATACTATCGCTTCGGCCTCAAAGGTCCAGAACCTGGCCGAAAACACCAGCCAACATTTCTTCTTCCATGAATATACGCACATATTCATGTTTCAGAATTCTCAGATCTTCTATCCGCGCTGGTTTGTCGAAGGGTTCGCCGAATATTACGGCACGACGAAGATTCTGAATGATGAGGCGGTGGTCGGCATGGCCCTGTCCTGGCGTATACGCGAACTGAACTCACCCGGCGCCCTATCCTATGAAGAGATACTCCGCGATGCACCCTCCACGCGGCGGCCACGCACGAACTTCTATGCCCAGTCGTGGCTGCTGACCCACTGGATCCTGAGTGACCCGGCACGGCGCGAGGCCTTCCGTCACTATCTTGAGCGCCGCAGCAAGGGGGAGGACGCCGTGGTCGCTTTTGAAGCGGCTTTCAGTGTGCCGGTCAAATCGCTGTCGTCGGTCCTGTGGAGCTATATGAATTCGCTGAAGGCGACGGTTTATCGCATCCGGGATATGCCGGACCCAAAAATCAGTTTGTCGCCCATGCCGGTCAGTGCCGACAAGCTGGCGCTGTGGGATGCCGCGTCTATGACCTGCATACCCCGCGACTACAGGACAGCGTTGCTGGAGAAAGTCCAGAAGGAGGCCGCCAGATATCCGGACGATGCCTATGCGCAGGGCGTGCTGGCGCGCGCCGAAATCCAGCACGGCGATGAACAAAAGGGGCTTGCCTACTATCAGACCTACACAGCGGCCCACCCCGATGACGCCGAAGGCTTCTACCGTCTGGGTCAGACCTGGTATCTGATGAGCGTTCACAAGCTTTTTCAACCGGGAGAAACCTTCGACTCTCAGATGCGCAAGGCGCGCGAGGCGTTTCGTAAGGCCTATGCCCTTGACCCGATGAACGCCTCCAATCTCAACTACCTGGCGCGCGCGGCGAAGATGGGGCCGGACTATCCGGACGACAACACGGTGAATGCCGCCTATCAGGCCCATATTCTGGCCCCGGCGGTGCGCGACTACGCCCTTTTTGCGGCGCAGTTGCTGATCAGGCGCGACCGCTTAGGCGAAGCAGCGGATGTGTTGCGTCCGCTGGCCAATGACCCACATGGCAGCGCGGCGGCCGAACGGCTGGGTGGCATTGTCGCGGCGATTGATGCCGGGAAATCAAAGGCTGAGGTTCTGGACATGCTGAAGGCCCCTGCCGCGAAGCCCAACGCAACCGACGATGATGAAGACGGCAAGAAAGACGGCAATACATAACAAAAAAGCCCCGGAAGGCGAACCTTCCGGGGTTTTTGTTTTCACCGTCGCGGCTTCGACTATTACGAGGAGTAATATTCGACGATCAGGTTCGGCTCCATCTTGACCGGATACGGAACTT
>NZ_JAIXSV010000261.1 GCF_027484505.1 Asticcacaulis sp. | reverse complement strand
TGGAACGAATTCCGCATGCTGAACCTGTCCCGCGTCTGCAAATCCATGACGGCGCCGGTCCTGGTCGACCTGCGCAACATCTTCAATGCAGAGGATGCAGAGATGGCCGGCTTTGCCTATCACTGTGTCGGGCGGCCGGGGCGAATGCTAAGGAAGCGGTAAATAATGGTCCATACCCACCGCCCGGCGGCATTTTTTGACCGCGATGGCGTGCTGAACAAAGATACCGGCTATCCACACCGGCCTGACCAGATTGTTTGGCTGCCTGGTGTCGTACCGGCCATTTGCCATCTCAACGACGCCGGCTATCTTGTCTTTGTGGTCACCAACCAAGCCGGTGTGGCGCATGGATACTATAATGAGGATGCGGTCCGCAGTCTCCATGCGTGGATGGACCAGCAGTTACAACATCAAGGGGCGCGAGTTGATGATTGGCGCTATTGTCCGCACCACCCCCATGCCGTTGTCGCCCCCTACCGCCAGGCCTGTGAGTGCCGCAAACCCCGTCCCGGGATGATCTTGGACTTAGCCAGAAGCTGGCCTATCGACATGCAGCGCAGTTTCCTGATCGGTGATAGGGCAACGGACATAGAGGCCGCCCATGCGGCAGGATTGCCGGGTCACCTCACCGATGGCGACAGCCTGTTGCCGCAGGTGCGGCGTCTCACCGGCTTATGACGACATTATGTCCCGTAACCTCGCCATTTCGTCCCGGACCTGATCGGCGCGGGCAACTAGGCTAAGATCTTCAACATCATTGATGTCATGGGACATAAAATGCTCATCAGGTCGCAAGCGCGCGCCGCTATCCATCGGTTCGGTCGCCTGACCGCGGTTGCGTTTGCGTCTCCATTCTTCCCTTGATTTTGTAAAATAATGATTGAGCACGAGCCTGTGAGCATCAGGCACCGCGTGGTGTGATGGGTGGCCCTGGCTACCCGCGACACGTCCATGTTCATCAATCAACGACCCGTTGGTGATGCTTGGCGCGTGGATATCAGGCTCTGCGACCAAACGGGCCTGGACGATGGTCTTCACCGACCTGTTCAGCGGATGATCAGCCGCTGCCCGACAGGTGAAGCGACACATGACCAGATCGTCATCGTGCCGTTGATGGCCATTGGACCCGAATATCCGCCAAGGCACCACCAAGCCGGCCGCTTCATCATAGTCAGCCAGGATTGAGGGCACATCGCCCCCGTCAACGGGGTTCAAGAACTCGTCCGCGTCGATGAAGGCGACCCATCGGCAGCGACCTGACAGCCGCGCCAGCCCGGCGATATAAGCAGGGCGTTGTGCTGCGACATGGGGAATGTCGGGCCAGGGCACATGGTCGACGACACCCACCCTGGCCAAAGCCGATAACAACTGCGTCGTGCCATCCGTGCTGCCGTTATTGAACAGCACAAAATGCTCCACCCCCAGGAGCCGATGATGAGCGATCCACTCCAACAAATAGGGTCCCTCGTCCCGGACAATGGCGCAGATTGCCAGTGTCAATGGTGGAGCCGTACGGGGCGGGGGGACAGGCCGAAACCGGCTGTTGGGGAGGGTCACATGAACAGGCGTCCCACCCAGCGGGTGATTGCCGGCACCGGCAATGATGCTCAGCATGCCTTCCCGGCCATCCATCAATGCCTCTGGAAGCCGAAGATAGAAGGCGTGGTTGCCCTGGCTGATACCAGCGGCCTGCAGGTCCGGGCGGTGCTGATTGGCAAGACCATAGCAGACGACCATGCCGTCCAGCAGAACCGTGACCTTCTGGGCCTCGAGCGGTCTTTCCGGACACCAGGCCCAACCGCAGACGTCCCGTCCTGCGATGCAATCAAAATTGCCCAGAATCAACGACCGATCCTCCACTGGTGACGTGGCGGCAATGCCAATCCTGTAAAGGGTACGCCATCAAGGTTCAGATTCGAATTATAATACGGGTCTGACATTGCCACATTCTTCCAACGTCGCCGCATATAGTTCTCCTCTTTGGTGGCACGCGCGATCCGCTCTGGCGTGCTGTCTCTGCCGCGACTGACGCTTTCGTGATGGTAGAGTTCTATGTCCGGCGTCCAGACGATCAGTAATCCCGTTTCCCGCAGCCGCAGGCAGAAGTCGACATCGTTAAACGCCACGGGCAGGTTTTCAGCATCGAAGCCGCCAATAATCGTGAAGTCGGACCGGCGGCAGAACAGGCAGGCGGCGGTCACCGCGCTGTAATTGCCGGCCACGCGTGTGCGATGAAAATAGCCGACATCATCAACATGGACCGTTTGAAAGGCATTTTCTGCCAGCCCGCCGGTGCCCAGGATGACCCCGCCATGTTGGATCATGCCGTTGGAAAAGCGCAGCCGGGCTCCAACGGCTCCCACCTCTGGTCGCGACAGATGGGCAGCCGCCACGGTCAGCCAGTGGCCATCGATCAATTCAACATCGTTATTGATGAATCCCAGCAGCGTTCCCCGTGCCTGTTCTGCCGCCCGGTTGTTCATATCTGCAAAGTTGAACGGCGCATCATAGGGAATGACCCGAAAACGCCCCGTCTGCTCCCCGTCCCTCAGCCAATCCAGGGTTGCTGTTTCCTGGCTCTGGTTATCGATGATGATGATTTCATAGCTGGCATTGACTGTGTTGGCTTCGATGCTTTCAACCGCTGCCCGTACAAGGGACAGCCGGTCCCGTGTGGGGATGATAAGACTGAAAAGTGGCGTATCCCTTGGGGCCGGCCATTCCACACGCCGCAGCCCCTCATGCGGGTCGAGGGTCACCAGGCGGGCACCGGCGTAACCCCGGCTGCGAAGATGTTCGGCTACCGCCTCGTCAGCATGCTTTGTCGCAGCCGGTCCCGGTGCCCGGGTCAGTTGGCACAGCACCTCAGGCAGATGGTGAACCCGTCCGTGAGGGCCCTGCCTTAACAGGGCGCGCAGTCTGAGCGAGGTTGCTGACTGGCAGGTCCCGATCGATCGCAAAAACGCGGTCCTGAACAGGGTCAGTCCCCTTGTATAGTCTTGCGACAAACAAAGATCATAGCTCCACCCGGGACGAAACCAGGGAAGAAGCCCGCCATCGACAGGCTGATCGGCATCGCCATACAGAATGTCTGCGCCACAGGTTTCCGCCACCTCTGTGGCCCGGGACAGGGCGCCGGGATAGAGTATCGCGCCGTCATCAAGCACGGCCACCAGCTCTGTGCCGGCCTTGGTACGGATCATCTGTAAAGCTTCACCCAGGCCGGGCCTGTCTGATGAAAACGCCGGCGGTATGTCGTCGGGTGCCTTGCCGGTCAGGGCGTCGCGCCATTCAGAATAGTATCCGAAGCCGATACTGGCG
>NZ_JAIXSV010000126.1 GCF_027484505.1 Asticcacaulis sp. | reverse complement strand
GACTTCTTTGATGCCGCCAAGTACCCGACCGCGACCTTCAAATCGACCAAGGTCGATGTGACCGGTAAGGACACGGCCAATGTCACCGGCAACCTGACCATCCACGGCGTCACCAAGCCGGTCACTCTGGCGGTCAAGCTGAACAAGATCGGCGCCAACATGAAGGGCGTGAAAACCGCAGGCTTCAGCGCCACGGGCCAGATCAAGCGTTCGGACTTCGGCATGGGTGCCTATGTCCCGGCGGTGAGCGACGAAATCACCCTCGTCATCACGGCCGAAGCCAACAAGAAGTAAGACCGGTTTACGGTTCGTTTTTTCCGGGGGTGCGGTCATGGCCGTGCCCCTTTTTTATTCAGGTTACCCCCATGACGTCGCAAAATCCCCTGCCCACCCTCTATATTCCGCATGGCGGCGGCCCGTGCTTCTTTATGGAGTGGAACCCGCCGCACCTGTGGGACCGCATGGGCGACTATCTGCGCGACATCCCCAATCAGGTGGGGCAACGCCCGAAGGCCATACTGGTCATCTCCGCCCACTGGATGACCGAGCGCTTCACGGTGCAGACCAAGGCGAAACCGGGCATGTTGTTCGACTATTACGGCTTTCCCGACCATACCTATCGCCTGAATTACCCCGCCCCCGGCTCGCCTGAACTGGCCGAGCGGGTGATTGCTCTGGCAGCGGAGGCGGGTATCCCGGTCGATCGCGACGCGACGCGCGACTATGACCACGGCGTCTTCGTGCCTTTTCTGCTGATGTACCCCGATGCCGACATCCCGGTGGTGCAGGTGTCGATCAAAAACAACTGGGACCCGCAGGCGCATATCGCGCTGGGTCAGGCGCTGGCCCCTCTGCGCGACGAAGGCGTGCTGATTGTGGCGTCGGGCATGAGCTTCCACGACCTCAAGGCGCTGATCCGCATGAGTCTGGCCTATGAGCCGGTCAATGGCTCTCACCATTTTAATGATTGGCTGAACGACACGCTGACGGCCCACACAGGTGAGGCCCGCGACGCCCTGTTGCGTGACTGGTCAAAGGGTGCCGGCGCACGTGTCGCCCACCCGCACGAGGACCATCTGGTGCCGCTGTTTGTCGCCGCCGGGGCCGCAGGTGACGCGCCGGGCGTGCGGACCTATGACGAGACGCTGAAACCTATGAACACGGCGGTCAGCGGCTTTCAGTTTGGCTAAGGCCGGGGCCAGCTTGGCAGTTTTTATACGATGAGCGTCAGTTTCGCCACTTCCGGGCCTAAGGGTGGGCGGCCATACTCTGCCTGTTAAAAGGAGGTGTGGCATGTACGATCTTTATATCGCCAACAAGAACTATTCCTCGTGGTCGCTGCGCCCATGGGTATTGCTGAAAACGCTGGAGATTCCCTTCACCGAGCACCTGCACTATTTCTCGACACCCATTGGCGAGAATGTGCAGTTCAAGGCCTTTTCGCCGACGGCTTTGGTGCCCGCCCTGCATGATCAGGGCCTGACCATCTGGGACTCGCTGGCCATAGCCGAGTATGTTTATGAGGTGCACCCGGCCGTGTGGCCTGCGGACCGTGAGGCGCGCGCCTTTGCCCGTTCGGCAGCGGCGGAGATGCACGCCGGCTTTTCCGTCTTGCGCAACATCTGCACCATGACCTGCGGCCTGCGGGTGAAACTGCACACGATCAGCCCGGCGCTTCAGCGCAATATCGACCGCTTAGATGCCCTGTTCAGCGAAGGCCTGAGCCGCTTTGGCGGGCCGTTTCTGGCGGGTGACACCTTCACCGCGGTGGATGCTTTCTTCTGCCCCGTGGCCTTCCGTGTGCAGACCTATGGCCTGACGCTGAGTGCACCCGCGCAGGCCTATATCGAGCGCCTGCTGGCCCTGCCCGCTATGCAGGACTGGTACGCGGCGGCGCTGGCCGAGACGGTGCGCGAACCGGAGCACGAGGCCGAAGTAACCGAGGCGGGCATCATCGTGGCCGACTATCGCGCGGTATAAAAAGAAATTGGCGGGAGGTTATCCGGACCTCCCGCCGCGGCAGGAAACCTGCCGTTACACGCCGCAGCAAAAACGACGCATAAGGCGCTTCACGGTCTGAGCGAAACCGTGGAGTCCGGAGGAATGGGGCGGAATATAGATTTCGGAGGGCGTGGCCGCGCGCGCAACGGGCGCAGGCCGGGCGCGGCTGTCATAAGACGACAGAGGCGCCATAAATGGGTCGGAGGTACGCATACTGAAAACGCCTGACTAAAGGTTACACACGGTATGCCTTAATTACCATACCGTATAACCCAGAATAATGACGTTCTCTTAATGTGCGATTAATGCGCGGGAAGGTTGAGAAACTGAGCAAACCCTTTGGGTTAAGGATTGACAGCAATTTATATTTTGTTATTTTGCGAAATAACAAAATATAGAGATGATCCGATGACGCGATTTGGGGCACTTTGCGCAGCGGGCCTGCTGCTGACCACGTCGGTCCACGCCGAAGAGGCTGCCGGGATATGGCGCGGCAAGCTGATGGGGCAACTGACCGTCATTGTACGCATCGAAAAGGACGGCGATGCCTATAAAGGGACGTTGCAAAGCCCGGATCAGTCCAAAGCCCTGCTGCCGCTCGATACGGTCAGCGCCACCGCCGACACGCTGAGTTTTGACCTCAAACCTATCAATGGCCACTATGAGGGCCATTGGGACGAAACGCAAAAGGCCTGGGTCGGCACCTGGTCGCAGGGGCAATCCCTGCCGCTCAGCCTGACCCGCATCCGCGAAAGCGAGTTGACCGTCAGTCACCGTCCGCAGGTGGATGCCGCCGAGGCCGCGCTGGCCCAATATCACGTCGAAAGTGTGCAGATCGCCACGCCGACACCCGGCGTCACCCTCGCCGGCACCTATAGCGCCCCAAAGGGGAATGGCCTCTTTCCCGCCGTGGTACTGATTGCCGGGTCCGGGCCGAATACGCGCGATGAAACGGTCGCCGGTCACAAGATTTTTCTGGTGCTGGCCGACGCCCTCAACCGCGCGGGTATCGCTGTGCTGCGCTATGACAAGCGCGGCATCGGCGGCTCGACCGGTGCCTATGCGCAAGCCATCACCGCCGACTTCGCCGATGACGCTCAGGCCGCGGCCCACTGGCTGGGTGCGCGCAAAGACGTAAAGGCGCTTGGCCTGATCGGCCATTCCGAAGGCGGGATCATTGCCCCACTCGTTGCCAACCGGACTCCGCAGGTACAGTTTGTCGTGCTGCTGGCCGGTAGCGCCGTGCGCGGCGATCGTGTGCTGCTCAGCCAGCAGGCCCTGATCGGCCGCGCCAACGGCGTGACCGAAGCGGCCTTGAGCCATGCGCAGGCGACTAACCGCAAAATCTATGACGCTATTATCGCCGATCCTGAGCATGCCGAAGCCAAGGTACGCGCCATAGTCGCCGCCGAATGGCCCGCTGGAACGCCGGCCGACCCGGCGGTGATCGACGGAATCGTCAAGCCGGTCACCTCCCCGTGGATGGCCTGGTTCATTCGCTATGACCCGCAGGCCGAACTGAAAAAACTGAAAACACCGGTTCTGGCGCTTACGGGTGAAAAGGACCTTCAGGTAGCCGCCCGTGACAATCTGCCCGTCATGAAAGCCGCTCTGGCTGGCAACCGCGACGCCACCCTCCGCGAGCTGCCGGGTCTCAACCACCTGTTCCAGACGGCGAGGACCGGAGCGCCCTCCGAATACGGCGATATTGAGGAGACGTTCGCGCCCTCTGCGCTGAAAATAGTGACCGATTGGGTCAGTGAACGGACGAAGTAGAACCCTTTTTCAGTTCGTCCTCCAGCCACTCCATATCGTCGTCGCTGAGGCCGAAATGATGCCCGGCCTCGTGGATCAGGATATGCGCCACCAGCTCACCCAGCGGCACGCCGGTTTCGGCCCATTCATCGAGGATCGGGCGGCGGAACAGGTGGATCATCGGAGGCAGGTCGCCGGTGAAGGTCTCGGTTTCCGCCGGGCGGCCCGTATAGAGGCCGGTCAGTTCAAACGGGTCTTCGATGCCCAGATCCGCCAGCAGGTCTTCGGCGGGGAAGTCCTCGACGATCAGCACCACGTCCCGCAGGTAAGCGGCAAAGGGTTCCGGCAGCTTGCTCAGCGTGTCTCTGGCCATGGCTTCGATGTCGTGCAGCGACGGCGGCGGTCCGAATAGGGTCTGGCTCATTCGGCGACCGGGCGATCAACAGCGTTTTCCGGATAGACCTCGACCGGCTTTTCACCGTCCCAGACCACCCAGTATTGCCCCAGCCGCCGCTTGCGCTCAATGGCTTCGGACACGGCTTCGCGCAGCACAGCTAGGGCCTCATTGGCTTTCAGCAGACCAGCCGTGGCAGACTCAGGGTTCGGATTGATCACCCTTTTCATAACTGTGACGCCCTATGCAACAACTCGAACAGTTCGGCCTCTATAATTGTACACCAATGCGCGTGATGGGTGAACACAAGTTTCGGTCCGGCGATGATCAGGCATCTGGGCATAGTCTTGTTCTCACGGACTCCCAACCGGAAATCGTGAGATTTGAGACGAATAGCAGGAGCCTAGCGCCGCAGGTACGCGAGGTACCTGCAAGCGACGGCGACGCACTAGTCGGCGGCACGGGCCGCCCCGCAAAGACCGCGATTTCTTAAGCTTCGATGTCTTCCGGCAGACCCACCACATGGAAGCCCGCATCGACGTGCACCACTTCGCCGGTGGTGGAGAGGCCGAGGTCCGAGGCCAGCCACAGGGCGGCCCCGGCAACGCCTTCCATCGAGGTTTCTTCTTTCAGCAGCGAGAACTGACCCGACTTGGCGTGCAGCGAACGCCCGCCGGAGATACCGGCCAGGCTGAGGGTACGCATGGCGCCCGCCGAAATGGCGTTAACGCGGATCTTCTTCGGGCCGAGGTCGCGGGCGATATAGCGCGTCGAAGCCTCAAGCGCCGCCTTGGCCACGCCCATGGTGTTGTAGTTCGGAATGACGCGCTCGGAGCCCAGATAGCTCAGCGTCACGAGCGACCCGCCGTTCGGCATCAGCTCAGCGGCACGACGCGACACATCGACGAAAGAGAAGGCCGACACGTTCATGGCCAGCAGGAAGCCTTCGCGGGTGGTGTTTTCGACGAACGAGCCTTGCAGCTCGTTCTTGTTGGCGAAGGCCACCGAGTGGATCACGAAGTCGATTTCGCCGTAAATCTCTTTCAGTTTGGCGAAGGCCGCATCCATCGACGCGTCATCGGTGACGTCGCATTCGATCAGGTGCTTGACGCCAATAGATTCGGCCAGCGGGCCGACGCGGCGCAGCAGGCTTTCGCCCATATAGGAGAAGGCCATATCCGCGCCTTGCGCCGCCAGTTGCGAGGCGATGCCCCAGGCGATGGACTTGTCATTGGCAACGCCCATGACCAGGCCCTTCTTGCCCTTCATCAGCTCGCCCTTGGGGAATTTCCAGCCGTCTTCAGCCATATGTCTAATCCTCTGAGTCATCCTCCCCTGCGCAGCGGGGGAGGTGGATGCGAACGAAGTGAGCAGACGGAGGGGGCATGGCCCATAACTCGCCCCACCCACCACTTCGTGGTCCCCCCTCCCCGCTGCGCAGGGAGGGATGTGAATTACAAATCCGCCTGCGACAGGATGATCGAACCGTTGGTGCCACCGAAACCGAACGAGTTCGACATCACGGTTTCCAGCGCGCCGTCGCGGCGCTCCCTCAGGATCGGCATACCGTCAAAGGCCGGGTCGAGTTCCTCGATATGCGCGCTCTTGGCCGCGAAGCCATGCTGCATCATCAACAAGCAGTAGATCACTTCCTGTGCCCCGGCCGCGCCCAGCGAGTGACCGGTCAGCGACTTGGTCGAGGAGATCAGCGGGGACGCTTCGCCAAAGACGTTGCGCACCGCGCCCATTTCGCGCTCATCGCCCACCGGCGTCGAGGTGCCGTGCGGATTGAGGTAGTCGATCTTGCGACCACCGGCCTGACGCAGGGCCTCACGCATACAGCGTTCCGCCCCCTCACCCGACGGAGCCACCATATCGTAGCCGTCCGAATTGGCGCAGTAGCCGACGATTTCAGCCAGAATATTGGCCCCGCGCGCCTTGGCCCGCTCATAGTCTTCGAGCACGACGGCGCCCGCGCCCCCCGCGATGACGAAGCCGTCGCGGTTCTTGTCATAGGCGCGCGACGCCACCGATGGCGTGTCGTTGAAGTTCGACGACATGGCGCCCATGGCGTCGAACAGGTTCGACAGGGTCCAGTCCAGTTCTTCGGTACCGCCGGCGAACATCACGTCCTGACGACCCAGCATGATCTGTTCCGCCGCCGCACCGATGCAGTGCACCGAGGTGGCGCAGGCCGAAGAGATCGAATAGTTGATGCCGCGAATCTTGAACCAGGTGGCCAGCACCGCCGAAGGGCCGGACGACATGGCCTTGGGCACCGCGAAGGGCCCGATGCGCTTGGGCGACTTCTTTTCGCGCGTCGTATCAGCGGCTTCGACGATGGTGCGCGTCGAAGGGCCGCCCGCGCCGAAGATGATGCCCGTGCGCTCGTTGGAAATGTCGCTCTCTTCGAGGCCCGCCGACTGGATGGCCTGCTCCAGCGAGACGTGCCCATAGGCCAGGCCGTCCGACAGGAAGCGCGCGGCGCGCCGATCGACCAGAGACGTCCAGTCGCCGATGGTCGGTTTGGCGTGCACATGACACTTGAAGCCCAGCTCGGCATAGTCCGGCGCTGCGACAATGCCCGATTTGGCGTCACGCAGCGAGGCCGCAACCTCGTCTGCGCCCGTGCCGATGGATGAGACGATACCGAGACCGGTGATAACAACTCTACGCATAGTTCGCTTCCCTGTAGTCAGAGGGGTGCTTTTGATCAGACCAGATCCTTGGCGTCGAACAGGCCGACGCGCAGGCCGGACGCCGAATAGATCGGCTTGTCGTCCGCCAGCACCACGCCTTCGCCGATGCCCATGATCAGCTTGCCCGTCATGACCCGCTTCATATCTATCTTATAGGTCACCTTTTTGACGGACGGCGTGACCTGACCGGTAAATTTGACGTCGCCTACGCCCAGAGCGCGACCGCGGCCCGGATTGCCCGACCAGCCGAGGAAGAAACCGACCAGCTGCCACATGGCATCAAGGCCCAGGCAGCCCGGCATGACCGGATCACCGATAAAGTGGCAGGCGAAGAACCACAGGTCGGGGTTGATGTCGAGTTCGGCTTCGATATAGCCCTTGTTGAAGGCCCCGCCGTCCTGCGTGATCTGCGTGATACGATCCATCATCAGCATCGGCGGTGCCGGCAGCTGGGCATTGCCCGGACCGTACATTTCCCCGCGCGAACAGGCCAGAAGGGCTTCATAATCGAAAGACGAAGGACGGTCGCTCATTGGGGCTCCGGATAGAATCTCACACACATACGGCGGTTATGTTGGCGCTTAATGGCGCGTTCGTAACAGGCTGTAAAGATGCGTTACACGCATAGAGGCCGCGGCTCAATGGCTTTTCTTGTGAAATTTTGGCCCGCGAGGGGCGTTAACGCACGCCCTGCGGCGTGCCGAGGCGCGTAAAGGGGTCCGGGCGTTTGCACGCCGCGCCTTCCTGCGCCCCCCACAGCCGGTCCTGCGGGGCCCAGCCATCGACATTGCCGACCGAGACCTTGCAATAGCCCTTCCTGCACTTGTCGAGCGTCGCCAGAGAGCGGGGATTGAGTCGCGCCTTGACCTTGGCCGTGGGTTTGGCGGCGCTCAGCAGGTCAATCTTCTGCGTGCCCATCGATACCACGCTGCGCTGCGACTTCAGCATCGAGCGGCTGACCCAGGCGATTCCGCCATCCGGATCGCAGATCATGCGCCATTCACGGGTTTCAGAAATGATCTGCACCGGCAGGTTCTTCTGGCGATAGGTCCACAGGACCTTGTTTTCCTTGGTCGGACCAGAGCGGGCATAGACCTCGTTGGAGCGCAGCGACGCCCAGCGCGGCACCGGCTGTTTGGACGGTGTGTTAAACGACTCTACGTCGGCAGACCCCGCCTGCGCGGTGGGCACAACGCCACCGCAAACCATCCCCAGCCACAGGGTCAAAACGGCCGCACGCACCCACCCCGACTTGACGCGGGGGCACGGCCTATGGTGTGGTGGTTTTACTGAAAAAGACAGGCTGAACAGGGTTGGCATCGGCAAAAGCAGACGGTTAAAGGGGCGCGGAAAGGTCTCTGACACTGGGCTGGCAATGCTTCAGATTTGGTTAACCAGACCCTAAAAAACAGTCCTGAAGCAAAATGCCGTCAAAGGGTCAACGCATACCATGAACAAGAAATTGCCATGAACAAGAAATTGAAAGTCGTTATGACCGTGAAACTGCCCGACGGGGTGGAAACGCGGTTCCGCGAACTGTTCAACACCACGCTCTGGCTGAATAAAGACCCGATGCCGCGTGAAAAGATGATCGAGGCGGCGCAGACCGCCGAAGTCCTCGTCTCGTCAATCAACGACCGCATCGACGCCGACTTTATCGACGCTTGCGGCGAACAGCTCAAGATGATCGCCAATTTCGGCGTCGGCTATGACCATATCGACGTCGCCAAAGCCGTCGAAAAGGGCATTATCGTCACCAATACGCCGGGCGTGCTGACCGAAGACACGGCCGAAATGACCATGGGCCTGATCATCGCCGTGGCCCGCCGTTTCGTCGAAGGGGCCGAAACCGTGCAGCGCGGCGAATTTTCCGCCTGGTCGCCGACCTTCATGATGGGCCGCCGCATCTATGGCAAGCGGCTGGGGATCGTCGGCATGGGCCGCATCGGTCAGGCGCTGGCGCGTCGCGCGCGGGCTTTCGGGATGCAGGTGCATTATCATAACCGCAAACCGGTGTCGCAGCGCATTTCAGATGAGCTTGAGGCCACCTACTGGGACGATCTGGACCAGATGCTGTCGCGCATGGACGTGGTGTCGATCAATGCGCCGGGCGGCCCCCACACCTTCCACCTGCTCGATGCCGAGCGACTGGCGAAGCTTCAGCCGCACGCCATCCTCGTCAACACAGCACGCGGGCAGATCGTCGATGAAGAGGCGCTGGCGCACCTTTTGCGCGGCAATAAGATCGCCGGCGTCGGCCTTGATGTCTATGAGCGCCTGCCCGGCATCAATCCGGAACTGTTCGGCCTGCCCAATGCGGTGCTGCTGCCGCACATGGCGTCTTCGACCATCGAAGCGCGCACCGATATGGGCGACCGGGTGATCCTCAATATCAAGACGCTTCAGGACGGCCACCGCCCGCCGGACCGCGTCATTCCGGCTATGCTATAGTTACTCATGAAAAAGTTTTGGCCTACGGCCAAATACGTTTTTCATGGTTCGGATATGAGAAAAAGACCCTCGGGGCGGCCCGTCGGGTCTTTTTCGCTTTTTATCCCCTCTCGCCGTGCACGGGGAGAGGGCTGGGCTGAGGGGCATGAAATGGCAAGTCCCCTGAAAACGCGTCGGAAAAAGTTTTTCACAGGTTTCCGAAAAATGCCCCTTGCAAAGGCCGCGGGCTTTTGTCTATAAGGCGCACCTCTTCGGCGGACACGCCGGTGGATAACAGAAACGAGCGGGTGTAGCTCAGCGGTAGAGCGCCACCTTGCCAAGGTGGATGTCGAGAGTTCGATCCTCTTCACCCGCTCCAATCTGTTTATAAAGCACAAAAGGCCGGATCGCTGATCCGGCCTTTTGTGCTTTATTACCCCATCCCTTTACCGCTTATCCCCACACCTGAGATTGACAGTGTCTGTCATTCGCAGGAGGCTGGCGAGGTATAAGGGGACCTCTCATGACATCGGCAAACACACGTCAGCTTCAGTTGGCTATCGCATTTGGGGTCTTGTCATTTCTGACCGTGGCGCTGGGGGCGCTGACAATGCAACAGGCGGGGCTGAGCGCCGGCCTGTGGTTGCGTAACCCGGTCGCATGGCTGGTCGGCGGAGGGCTCTTCCTGGGCCTGAGCCGCGTTGTGCGCCCGTCAGTGACGCTTGTCTGGCCCGCCCTTATCCTTCTGGGCCTCTGTTTTATCTTTCCGGGGCAAGACGGCGTTCACCGCTGGCTGGCTTTCGGTCCCGTTCAGCTCAATGCCGCCGCCGTGATCCTGCCTCTGGTGCTCACCGCCACGCGAGCGGACACACCATCGCCGCTGTGGCTGATCGGTCTGGGCCTGATCGCCGCCTGTCTGGCGTGGCAGCCCGACCGTTCGCAGCTTCTGGCTTTTGGCGTCGCTGCGCTGGTCCTGATCGCGCAGACCTATGGCCCGCGCGCCCTGCTGTGGGCCGCGCCTGTGGCGGCACTGGCCCTCGCTCTGTGTCTATGGCGGCCCGACCCTCTGCTGCCCGTGGCGCACGTCGAAGGGGTGATGCACCTGGCCGCCGCGCAGTCGCCGCTGCTGGCTGCGGGCCTGATGGCGGCTCTCACCCTCACCGCCTTAAGCCCCCTATGGCTGTGGCCCGACGAAAGCCAACGTCCGCAGGCCGTCGCGCTGAGCCTCTATTTTGCCCTGAGCGCCGTGGCGTGGCTGTACGGAGCCTATCCGGTGCCGCTGGCCGGATACGGCCTCAGCTTCGTCCTCGGCTGGTGGCTGGGGGTTGCCGGGCTTTTTGCAAAATCAGCGCCTTCCTCCCTCTAAACGCCGCTTGCGCCGCCCCTTAAAACGGGTACGTTTGTTGCAGCCGCTAAGTCCGGTAAAGACCGTCTTGGGCGCATTGTGTGCCGAAACGGGTCAGGTGGGAGTTTGTGCGCGCGATGCTTCTGGAAAGCGAAGCCGATCTGATCGTGGTTCTGGGAGTTCTGGCGGCGTTGCTGCTCGGTGCGGCCATCGTCGCGGGCCTGATTGCCATCATCAAAACCTCACAGGTGCGTCAGTTTCAGGACCTGCTGTTCAAGGCCGAGCGCAAGATAGATCAGCTTGAGCGGCGCATGTTCAATGTGCTGAACGCCGTGCCGGTGGCGCTTGTCGAAACGGATGCCACGGGCAAGTTCATCTTCGCCAACAAGACGGCGCATCAGCTTCTGGGCCGCAAGGATAACGAGCTGATTGGCCTGCGCTTTCACTCGGCGACCTGGGGCATCACCTATCCCGACGGCCGTGTCATTCCGCCCGACCTGCTGCCCATTGCGCGCACCCTGCGCGGTCAGACGGTGAAGGGCTTTCAGCACCTGATCGTCAATCACGGCAGCCGTACCAAGGTGCTGGTTTCCGTGACCTCCATGCCGATCATGAACACCAATGGCGAGGTGATCGGCTCAACCACGGCGCTGGTCGAGATCGAAACCCAGACCGGCGAAGGCGTGGGCGATATTTCCGGCGTGTGGCGCGGCCACTGGTTTACCGCCGCACCTGTGCCCTTCTGGGGACTGGATCAGAACGGGACGGTGCTCGACCTCAATCCGCGCGTCGGCAACCTGCTCGACACGCCGCGCGATCAGGCGATGAACGCCAACTGGGCGAAAATCTTTGTCGCCGATGCCGATTTCCAGAAGGCCGTCGATTTCCTCGCCGACCTGACACCCGAAGATCAGGGGGGCCGCCCGGCCTCCATCAACCTGTCGCTGAAAGACGTCCGCGGTCAGGCGCATCCGGTCATCCTCACCGCCTGGATCGTGCATACGCAGGACGGCGAGGCGCAGGGCATTACGGTGGCTGCCATCCCGACCACCCAGACCCTGACGGTCAGCGAAACCCCGGCTTTGGCCGCGCCCGTGGCCCCGGCCCTGTCCGACGAGGCGCAGCAGGCGCTGGAAGACCTGCAAAAGGCCGAGTTGGCGCGCGCCGCTCTGGGCGTCGGCGTGTGGTCCTACGACCCGGTGTCGGACTCGATTGTCGAAGACGAAGGGATGCGCCGCCTGATCGGGCGCGAATTTGACGGCGGCCCGACGCGCATCACCGCCGAAGACCAGTTGCGCGCCAATGAGGTGTTTGGCGACCTGATGTCGGGTCAAAGCGATACACTTGATCTGGATCT
>NZ_JAIXSV010000280.1 GCF_027484505.1 Asticcacaulis sp. | reverse complement strand
TTGACTTTGCCTATGCTCTCGAGATCGGTAGGGTCAAAAATTCTAACAAACTTTACCGGTTCCTTCTCACACTCGACAGCAGCCGGCGCAGGCTTGGTTGATTCAGTCAGCGCCATGGGAGACGGACCTGCACCAAATCCCGATATAGATGACGCCATCTCGACAATGATATCTCCTGTCCGATCCGTCGAAATTACATTGGCAGAAGTCAGAAGTCCGTCAGTAGAAACTTTTAACTTGGTGTCGTCATCTCGCAAAGGATTGTGGAAATCCCTGGCAATAAACCTATATTCTGCATCAGGAATTGTTGCCTGTAGCTCGATTTTGGCAGAGTACTGGTAGTTGCAATATCCATCCTTTATAGAGTAAAGCTTCAAAGAAAAATCCGCCACACCAGACGCTGCACTTATCTTGTCCTTATTAGCCTTGTTTAGGTCTGAAATTGCTATATTTAGAGTATTTTTCACAATTTGAAGTGTTTGTGCGTCTGAATTTACAGCTGGGTCATTCATTCTTGCGCGGGCGATTTCGATAGTCTCTGTGTATGTATCGATTAATGCATCCAGCGCCTCCAGCTCTGCCTGCTTCGCCTTCATAGCCTTTTCAACGTCACTTCTAACCAGAAGCCTACGCTCTGCAGTCAATTTCACTTCACGCTTTGGTAAAAAATATGTAACCCCATTACCAATTTCCCCCATACTCGCACTTGAGGTTACTACCGTCCCACAGCCCGACAGCGATATCGACGTCAATGCCACAAGAAAAACACAACCTAAGTGTGCTGCGCCTTTAGCACTCATGACAACCTCCACGGCAAAGTGGTTTATCGATCAGTATTTGACTCTCATCATCAGCAAAATATCAGCAGCCTATCTAGGATCGACTATCGTCAGAAACCATACTGAAGGCTACCACCTGTCCATTTGATCCAATTCTGCTTCCACTATTGTGGTATGGGCGAACAAAACGAGTTTGCGTTCCGTTGATTTCCTTTAATTCTCCTAACCAAGCTACTGTATACAGCCGTTTGAGGTCCAAACGGTCCTGGTCCGTGAGTTGACAATTGTCGCCATAATTCATGATACTGAAAGGCCGATGTTCGCCAAATACCAGCGCCGGCCAAGCCTTGCCCCATGCGATCAAGGCTTTCGCCGACAGCCGTTCAATAGCTGTCTTGGCGGCCCCAGGATCCGAAAAACGCTGGAAGGAGGCCTCTCGAAAGCGCCAATTGAGAGTAACTCCAGCCTCCCATAACGGAATAAACCCGCCGCTAGCATCAACGACAATCTCGTAAATTGATCGACTACGGGGCACTGCATGCCCCTTATCTTCCGTCCCACATTTGATGCCGGGCCGCAAAGTGTGGGCATTATCCTGACCACCACCCTCGTCATTGACGCGAGTAGCAAACGGATTCTGGGCTGCGGCCAGGGGCGCGGCGGAGGCATCAGGGACATTGGGTACGGCGGCGTTCATCTTCATTCTCCTGCGGATCTGTTGGTCAGTCGTTTAGGGGATATTCATAAATCGAACGCTATTTTAATGAGATTTTAGGATATTCCTGATTTTCGTGAATTGAAATTCACACAATCGAAATTGACGATAATTTCGCCTATCTCCACCAAATGCACTTGGCCATGCGATTAGATTCCATCCAGTGATCAACCATTATCGTTGACACTTGAATGCCATTGCAGAACCATATCTTCATGCAATCTCAAAATGCCCCCCTGTCCCATGCTGAGCGCATCGACCGCGTCCGTCTGATCCGGACGGAGAATGTTGGGCCGGTGACGTTCATGCGATTACTGGAACGGTTCGGCACCGCCACCGCTGCCTTGACCGCCCTGCCGGAGTTGGCCAAGCGTGGGGGGCGAACGGCACCTTTGCGCATTCCAGGCAAGACGGAGGTGGAACGGGAAGCCGCCGCCCTGGAGCGAATGAGCGCTCGCTGGCTGTTCCGGGGGGAAGCAGAATATCCAGGCCCGCTAGCCGCGCTGGACGATGCACCACCGGTATTGACCCTGCTGGGTTTTCCAGCGCTGCTGTCACGGCCCTGCGTGGGTATTGTCGGGGCCCGCAATGCCAGTATCGTGGGCCGGAAGATGGCCGAGAAACTGGGGAGGGATCTGGCCGAAGCGGGTTTCACAGTGGTTTCGGGTCTAGCGCGCGGGATTGACACATCGGCGCATCACGGTGCGCTTGCCGGTGGCGTGTCGGGCGGCGGAACAGTGGCTGTGGTGGCGGGCGGCGTGGACATTATCTATCCACCCGAGAATGACGGGCTTTACCGTGACATTGCGGCACGCGGTGCCGTGTTGGCCGAATCACCCCTTGGGACCGAGCCGCAGGCACGGCATTTCCCGCGGCGCAATCGCCTGATATCCGGCCTGTCGCTGGGCATCGTCGTAGTGGAAGCGGCGGTGAAGTCAGGATCGCTGATAACGGCCCGGTTCGCCGGGGAGCAGGGGCGCGACGTCTTCGCCGTGCCAGGATCACCGCTGGACCCCCGTGCCCAGGGCTGTAACCGGCTGATCAAGGAGGGTGCGGGGCTGGTGGAGAATGCGGACGATATCATAAGCCACCTCCGGGGAGCGTTGCACCGCCCGCTGTCGGAGCCGTCCGGTGGCCTGTTCCGCCCCACTACACCGGCCCAGGAGGATGAGGTGGAACTGGAAAAAGCGCGCCGGCGGGTAGTGGAGTGCCTGTCTCCCTCCCCGGTTCTCATTGACGAAGTGGTCCGCGGCTGCCAATTGTCTGCCGGAGTGGTGTTGACTGTCCTGCTGGAACTGGAACTGGCGGGGCGGCTGCAGCGCCATCCCGGTGGGCAGGTCAGCCTGATCTGATCTTGTTCTGCCGTCCGGTCGTCCATCGTTCTTGCAAAGGCGGGTCCTTCAGTGGCTGGCAGTGTCGTCATCGTCGAATCCCCGGCCAAGGCCAAGACCATCAACAAATATTTGGGGTCGGACTTC
>NZ_JAIXSV010000271.1 GCF_027484505.1 Asticcacaulis sp. | reverse complement strand
GCGTTGAACGCCTTGCAGAACTCCATGATGTTCAGGCCACGCTGACCCAGCGCGGGACCCACCGGCGGCGAAGGATTTGCCTTGCCGGCCGGAATTTGCAGCTTGATGAAGCCGACAATTTTCTTGGCCATGTTTTCTCCAATCCAGTGACACCGCGGCCTGCGACATCACCTGAGTGCTAGCGCATCGGACTTGGGGACAGGCCCCTTACCTTTGCTCCTCTTGCCTGCCTCTCGTTGCAGACTGGTCACGGGCCGACGTTGGGGACGTCGGCCAAACCCGCGATTCTAGCCAGGAACTGCTGTTGTCGGGGCTCGCGCCCCGCAACCACAGGCCCCGAAGGCCGGAACCGTTAAACCTTCTCGACCTGGGCGAAGTCCAGTTCCACCGGCGTGGCACGACCGAAGATCGTGACCGACACCCGCACCTTGGACTTGTCGTAGTTGACTTCCTCGACCGAGCCGTTGAAGTCGGTGAAGGGGCCTTCCTTCACGCGCACGATCTCGCCGACCGTCCACTCGACCTTCGGGCGCGGCTTCTCCACGCCTTCCTGCATCTGGTTGACGATCTTCATGACCTCGGCCTCGGAGATCGGGGCCGGGCGGTTCTTGGCGCCACCGACGAAACCCGTCACCTTGGACGTGTGCTTCACCAGGTGCCAGGAGTCGTCATCCATCACCATCTCGACCAGCACGTAACCGGGGAAGAAGCGGCGCTCGGTCACGGCCTTCTTGCCATTCTTGAGCTCGACGACTTCTTCGGTCGGCACCAGGATGCGGCCGAACTTGTCCTGCATGCCGGCGCGGTCGATGCGCTCGCGCAGGTTGCGCTCGACGGCCTTCTCCATGCCCGAGTAGGCATGGACGACGTACCAGCGCTTGGGCAGACCCGCGGGGGCTTCGGACGTGACGACTTGTTCTTCAGACATCGAAATTCCTTGCGATCAGCGCTTCCAGCCCAGGATGAGGTCGTACAGCACCCATTCCAGCGTCTTGTCGGTCAGCCACAGGAACAGGGCCATCACGACGACGAAGGCAAACACATAGCCCGTCATCTGCGTGGCTTCCTTGCGGGTCGGCCACACGACCTTCTTGACCTCGCGAACCGAGTCGCGCCCGTAGGCGATCAGCGACTTGCCGTGCTCGGAGGTGAAGAACGCCGCCACACCGGCTGCCAGCAGCACGATCAACGAGGCCCACTGCATCAGCGGGCCCTTGCCGGCCAGACCGTAGTAAGCCGCCAGACCGCCGATCAACAGCAGCACCGCTGCTGCGAGCTTGGCCTTGTCGGCGCCGCTCGTCACCGTCTCGACTTGGGGAGGATTCGCCATCACTTCACTTTCACGCGCCGCTGCGAAGGCGGCTGTTCGGGCGCCACATCAGGCCGTAGCCATCAGCAGCAAGGCCCGCTGAGATCACTCTCGCGGGCCGATGCTTGTTGCCAGGGTACCAACCGTCGTGATCAGCGACTGCTGGCAGGGGCAGAGGGTCTCGAACCCCCAACCTTCGGTTTTGGAGACCGACGCTCTAGCCAATTGAGCTACACTCCTAAAAATAACATTTTGAAAAAAACATCTTCAAAATATAGCAATTGAGCATAAGACATAACATATACAATTTTTTTTAAACAATCAAATTAATTCGCTTAGACTTATACAATAACAAAAACCAAAAAAGAATTATGATGATATTTAAATGTAGCCTAAATCTTTCATTGATGCATATGAATTTCTACCTATTATAAAATGATCGTGCAAAACTAGTCCTAAGCTATCACAAGCTATGTATACTTGCTTTGTAACTTTCACATCAGATTCAGATGGTTCTGGATCACCGCTAGGATGATTATGCACCATAATCAATGATGTTGCCCCAAGATCTAAAGCCCTTTCTATAACTTCCCTTGGGTAAAACTTAACCTGATTTACCGTACCAACCTGATGAACCTCATCAATAATAAGCTTATTTTTTTGATTTAAAAATAGAAGCCTTAAATGCTCCCTTTTACTGTTAGACATTTTTAAGGAACAATAATCTATAACATCACTAAGACAATTTAGTATTGGCTTTTTTATAATTTTGTTACGCATCTGTCTTTGGTGAATTTCTTTTATCACCCTAAAAAAATGCACTACTTGATCACCAACTCCCTCTATTTCTTTTAGTAATTTATCTTCAGAAGCCAAGATAGATCCTATATCACCAAATCGCTTTATAAGACTTTTAGCAATAGTCTTTGTGTCTTTCCTTTTTATAACAAAAAATAGAATCAATTCTAATATCTCATAATCCTCAAGAGCTTTAGAACCAATTTTGACAAATCTGTCTTTTAATCTTTTTCTGTGACCAATATAATAATCTTTTTTGTTTTCCATAAAAAATTAAAAAGCTAAAATTTTTTCAATTATAATTTTAATACAGATTTAATTAACAAAACATTTATAATTTATTTTTTAATAAAATTATATTTATAAATTAATTTTTAATTTAAATAAAAAAATTCCAAAAAAATAAAACGGGCAAAATTATCAATCATTTTTTTGTTTTATTTTTTAAATATTTTTATGACATAATGCGTCCTATAGATTGGGTCAATATTTTTTAAAATAATCTAATGTCTAATTATTTTATAACTTTTGAGGGTACAGAAGGATCTGGCAAATCGACCCAAGCAAAAATGCT
>NZ_JAIXSV010000206.1 GCF_027484505.1 Asticcacaulis sp. | reverse complement strand
CCTGCGGCCACAGGCGTGCGCACCCCTGCCGCTATCCTTGCGGAAATGGTTGGTGCCGTCGTTTTATCGCGCGTGATCAGCGACGAAACTCTGGCAGATCAACTCATTAACGACGTGGTGGAGGATATGGTCGGTAACCGGCCTTGATCGAAACCACTCGAGCCAACACCTGTGTCGCCTTCTGCGGCAGTCTAACCGCCGCCGTCGTCGAGCGGGCCAAAGGGGAGGGCCTGCCACTGGAGCCCTTTACCGTCCACGATCTGCGACGAACGGGGTCCACCCTCCTGAATGAACTGGGCTTCAATAAGGACTGGATCGAAAAGGCGCTCGCGCATGAGGACAACCGGACCTCCCGCGGTACTTATAACAAAGCCGAGTACGAACGTCAGCGTCGCCATATGCTTCAGGAGTGGGCGAACACGATCGATGCGTGGATCGAGGGGCGTAAATACATGCCTGTCCTCGTGCCGCCCGCCGTCGAATGGGACGTGCCTGACCCCAGCCTGTAGTCGTGAGATGCCTTTGCTTACCCGTACGCCCTCATTGAACCCCTTAGGGGTTGCGGCGTGTTGGGAGACGGAAAAAATACATAAAACGAAAGGGTATAATGGTGACTTCTTTGGAACAGCGATCTATTCGAAGGGCAATCCGGCGGGACGAACTGAAACAGATCGTCCCGCTTAGTTACAGCACGATTTATGACATGGAGCGTAAGGGCGAGTTTCCGCAGCGCTTCTACCTGACCTCCCGATCCCCCGTGTGGGATTTAGGCGAGGTCGAAACCTGGCTTGAGGCTCGCAAAGAAATGAGCCGGTCCAAGAAGGTGAAAGTCGTTACGCCTGATGTCAGGTTGCGCAAAGCCAGGCCGGTCAGGTCTGCCGGCTGACGCTCTGTAAGAGCGATGACGGATTACCGGCACAGGTTTTCAAGGCAACCAATATGTCAAGGGACTGTTGCGAGAGATAGACGTTGTGATCGCGGTTCTTCTTCATTCGCTCTTTTGGAATGCTCCATACCGCATTCTCGAAATCCACCTCGTCTCAGGTCGCAAAACGCAACTCGCTCTTGCGCACCGTTGTGAGCAGAAGAAACTTCATCCCAAGACGGATGGTCGGCAGGGTCGCAATGTGCTCAAGCTGACCGAACAGAGCCCGTATCTCCTTTGGCGATAACGCCCGATCTCTTGGAATGAAGGTTGCGATGGTGGATGCGCTGACTTCATCGGCGGGGTTAGCGACTTTTTCGCCGCGCGCGATTGCCAACATTTAGACCAGCCGAACAATCTCGCGTGCGTGTATGGCGGTCGCCGGCGCGCCCCGCGCCTTGACCTTTTCCAGCATCACGCGCAGATCGGGCGGAAGGATTTCAGACATCAGGCGCCGATCAAAGACAGAGAGGATATCGCGCTCATACACTGAGCGACGCATGGCCCTCGTGCTATCGGCCATCCGATGTTCCGAGAACCATTTTTCGGCCCACTCGGAAAAACTCTTCGCGGCCTTTCCGCGCTGTTTTTCCCTTTGCTTTTCGAGCGCTGGCGATAGCCCCTCTGCAATGGCCCTCTTAGCGTCTATCAGCTTCTCACGAGTCCGTGCCAGGGAAAGGCCTGCGCCCCCGTAACGCCCCAGCGTCAGGGGCTCTCTTCGCCCATTCAAACGGTAGTCCAGCCGGAACGTGATCGACCCCGTCGGCTGGACGATAACGTACATACCGTCACGGTCGGTAAATTTATAGATTTTATCCCTTGGTTTCAGACTCTTAAGTGCAGCGTCTGTTAGCATGCCCTCGCCTCCAAAGCGGTAATATTTTAACAAACGAGACACAAAATACCGTCACCCCGAAATCGCACTTTCGGAAGTCGTTTTCTCTCGTTCTTTCCGTGAGTTAGGGCAAAAAAATACCGTCAGAGCCCTTTGCACCCTGACGGTATATTCAATTCTCGGCGGTATCAAGCTGACGGTATACCCTCGCCCACGCCGTCACACTATTCGAGGGCACATCAAAGGCTGTCGATAACTCTCGATATTTTGTTATTTAAATACAAGAGATTATAGCGCATTTTAGGGTGCAGCAGGGTGCGAAAAAGGGCTCATTTTTATTCCCACTCGATCGTGCCGGGGGGCTTGGAGGTCACGTCGTAAACGACGCGGTTGACCCCCCTCACCTCATTGACGATGCGCGTGGCACAGCGCCCCAGCACCGGCCACGGGAACTCATAGAAGTCCGCTGTCATGCCGTCCGAAGAGGTGACGGCGCGCAGGGCCAGCACGTCCTCATAGGTGCGCGCATCACCCATAACCCCCACAGTTTTCACCGGCAACAGCACGGCAAAGGCCTGCCAGATATCGTTGTACAAACCCGCCTTGCGGATTTCATCGAGATAGATGGCGTCGGCGTCCTGAAGCGTTTTGACCTTTTCCGGGGTCACTTCGCCGGGGATGCGGATGGCCAGCCCCGGTCCGGGGAAGGGATGGCGGCCCACAAATTGCTCGCTAAGGCCCAGTTCGCGGCCCAGAGCGCGCACCTCATCCTTAAAGAGTTCGCGCAGCGGCTCGACCAGTTTCAGCTTCATATAGTCGGGCAGACCGCCGACATTGTGGTGGCTCTTGATAACGGTCGAAGGCCCGCCGTGCGGCGAGACGCTTTCGACCACGTCGGGATAAAGCGTGCCTTGCGCGAGGAACTCGGCACCGTCAATCCTGGCGGCCTCTTCGTCGAAGACCTCGATAAACAGGCGGCCGATGGTCTTGCGCTTCTGTTCAGGGTCGGACAGGCCCTTGAGGGCGCCCAGAAACTTGTCCTGCGCCTGCACATGGATCAGCGGAATGTTGTAGTGATCGCGGAACAGCGACACCACCTGCTCGCCTTCGTTCTTGCGCAACAGGCCCGTATCGACAAACACACAGGTCAGTTGCTCGCCGATGGCTTCGTGGATCAGAACGGCGGCGACCGATGAGTCCACCCCGCCCGACAGGCCGCAGATAACGCGACCCGACCCGACCTGGGCACGGATCTTTTCGATCATTTCCTGACGGAAGGCGGCCATGGTCCAGTCGCCTTTGAGGCCCGCGACCTCGAACAGGAAGTTTTTGATCATCTGAGTGCCGCGCACCGTGTGCACCACTTCGGGGTGGAACTGAACGGCATAGAAGCGGCGGGCCTCATCGGCGATGGCGGCAAACGGCGCGCCTTCGGAGACGGCAATGACCTTGAAGCCATCGGGGATGGCGGTAACGCGATCGCCGTGACTCATCCACACGATCTCCTTGTCGCCCGGCTTGCCCAGACCGCGGAACAGCGGCGTGTCGGCGGCGATTTCGATTTCGGCGCGGCCAAATTCGCGGTCATGGCCGCTTTCGACCTTACCGCCCAGAAGGTCGCACATCAGTTGCTCGCCATAGCAGATACCGAACACCGGCAGGCCCATATCAAATAAGGCCTTATCAACGGTCGGACCGGCTTCGACGACGCTGTGCGGCGACCCGGACAGGATGACCGCATTGGGCGCGACGCTTTTGATCGCCTCGGCCGCCTTAGTGAAGGGGTGGATTTCGCAATAGACGCCGCATTCGCGCACGCGCCGCGCGATGAGCTGAGTCACTTGCGATCCAAAATCAATAATCAGGACTTTTTCGTGATGCGACATGCGTCGGTCTTTCTATGGGTTTTTCGACCATTCTTACGGCTTGCGCCGGTATAGCGAAACGAAGAACCCGTCCGTGTGACTGGTTCCGGGGCTGAGGCGCAGGCGATGTCCCTGCGCAATATTTTTCAAAGTCTCTGCGCCTTCCGGGGTCACGGCGGCGCTGTCCAGCGCTTCGGCGACCGGGCGTGGTGTAAACCACGGGTGGTCGGCTTCGAAGCGGTCGGCGGTCATCTCGTTTTCGTCCGGCAGGATCGAGCAGGTGGCATAGGCCAAAAGCCCGCCCGGCTTCACCAGACGTGAGGCGCGGTGCAGGATGGCGCTTTGCAATTCATGCAGGCGCGCCACCTCTTTTTCTTCCAGCTTATGCGCGGTTTCAGGCCGGCGACGCCACACGCCTGAGCCAGAGCACGGCGCATCGACCAGCACCAGATCCGCCTGCGCTTCGAGGTCTTCCATCCCCTCACCGTCCGGGCCAAGTTGGCGCAATTCCGCCCCCAGACCGGCGCGGATCAGGCGCGGTTTGATATTGTTGAGGCGCGTCTTTTCGACGTCCGAGGCGATCAGGCGGCCGGATGTCTCGCCATTTGGCCCCTGCATGGCTTGCAGCAGGGCCAGAGTCTTGCCGCCGCCCCCGGCGCAATAATCGACCACCGTCATGCCGGGCCTGGCCCCGGCGAGGAAACCCGCCAGCTGAGAGCCCTCGTCCTGAATCTCGATCGTGCCCTGCCGGAAGGCGGGCAGCGCGCGCACATTGGGCGGCGGATCGGCGGGCAGGCGCACGCCAAAGGCCGAAAACGGCGTCGGTTCAGGCCTGTAGCCCAGCATTTCCAGCCCGGCGATCAATGGGGCACGGTCGCCATTGACGCGCAGGTCGATGGGGGCGCGCGGTAACATCAAGGCCTCAGCCTCTTTCAGCCAGTCGTCGCCATAGACGCTTTTAAGGCGCTCCACGACAAAGGCCGGCAGGCCGGATTCCAGCCATTCGGGCGCTTCGCCATCCCCAGCCTCCAATCGCTTGCGTTCCGCAACCGACAGCTTTGGCGGGGCATAGCCTTCGCCGGTGTAGAGGTCGTCGATCTCGGAAAGGCTTACGCCGTCAAGGAAGTGCAGCGCCCCCAGCACCAGCGCACGGCCCGCCGAGGAATCCGTTGCAAAAGACAAGCGTTCGCGCGCGCGCAGGCACTGATAGACCTTATCGGCAATGGCGCGGCGGTCCTTTGACCCGGCATAGCGGTTGTTGCGGCCCCAATCCTTCAGCACCTCTTCGGCCGGACGGCGCGTCTTGCTCAGAAGGTCGAGAATATCGGAAGCGGCTTGCAGACGGGCGGCGGGGGTCACTCTTTATCCTTACGCAAAACAGGTCCAGACGCACAT
>NZ_JAIXSV010000133.1 GCF_027484505.1 Asticcacaulis sp. | reverse complement strand
GGAATGATTTCAAATGGAATCATTCCGCTTAAGCCGCCATTGAGGCGGCGGCCAAGGTGGCGTAGCCACCGCCCGGCGAGGGACAAAACAAAAATCTGGATCATTATGTTTCCACCGGAGATCATAATGATCTAGTCGGGCGCTTCGCGCCATAATTTCGTGTTTTTCGTGGCTAAAGCCTTACCCAACCGGCGGCGGGTTACGCTGAAACACCGAACGCGTTAGGCACGAAAAGACCAGACGTCCGGCTTCGTCCAGCAGGTCGTGCTGGGCAATGACGACGCCCTTGGTGTCGCCCACCGCGTCCTTGCCCATAATGGTCAGACGCCCGCGCAGCAACTCGCCCGGCGGCGGATTGCGCGACCAGCGCAGGGCATCGACGGCCAGTCGTTTCGTCTGGGGCCAGCCCGAGGCGGCCTCCTGCTCCAGCTTTGACCACAGGGCGAAGATCAGTGCATCGGGCAGGCCGTCCTGCGTGTTCCATGACGGCGCATAGGTGGCGCAGAACTGTTCCAAGTCGCTTTGGGAGACGACGCCCGCGCCAATCGAGGCGACCTGACCAATCCACAAATCGTCAAAGGCGGCAGGCATGGGCAACTCCGTGCAGGGGATGAGGTCCTGACTTCTAAGCTGTGTCGGGGCGTTCGGCAACGCTTTTGCACAGGCTGTCACAAAAGACAGAAAGCCTTGTTCCCAAAAGCCTTACGTATTGATTTGGGACGGGCGCTGTGGTTTGGTTTTCATTACGCTGGGGGGAACAGCGTGCAGGGTTTGCCGAAGTCTGATGAGTGCACAGGACAATATCACGGTTCTTGAGGACGAGGCCTATACGGGCCTGTTCCTGACGGCTGAGCGCGACGCGGCGGTGCGCGCGCAGGGTCAGGTGCTGGCCGGTGGGCGCGTGCAGGGTCAGGCGGAGGCGCTGGCCAGTGATCCGGAAACGCTCGGCAACATCCTGCGTAGCACGCGTGAGGCGCAGGGCTTTTCGCTCGAATACATGGCCGATGTGACCCGCGTGAAGCGCAGCTATCTGGAGGCGCTCGAAGAAGCCGCCTATGACCGGTTGCCGTCGCGCGCCTTCTCTATCGGCTTCGTCAAGGCCTATGCCAAGGCGCTGGGGCTCGACGAAGAGAGTCTGGCCGATCTGTTCAAACGTTCGTTTGCCGATCCGGCGCAATCGGACAAGCTGCGGGCCCCGGTGGGGGCTGCGTTCGAAGACCTGCGGCCGAGCTATCGCCTCTATGGCGGTATTGCGCTGGCGCTGGTACTGGCGGTGGTGGCGTGGAACCTGTTTCAGCGCACGCCGGGCTGGGGCGGGCATCACGCGCAGGCGGCCGATACGACGCCGCAGAAATGGGCACCGGGCGTGCCGCTGGTGCGCGACAGGCTGGTGCTGACGCAAGCGGCGCCGGCGCCCAAGGATCAGGACCTGCCCGTGCCCTATTACACGCCGGGGCTGGAGGAGGGCTTTGCCGCCATTGACGCCGAACGCGCCGAGCAGAACCCGTCGGCGACGGTGGGTGTTCCGCTTCAGATGCGTAAGGCTTTCAACCCGCGCGGGGCGGTGTTTGGCGCAACGCCAGTCGATTCCATGGTGACGATTCAGGCGCAACGCAGTGTCAATCTGGTGCTCACGGGTACGGACAAGCGTGTCTATTTCGCGCGGCAGTTGGGGCCGGGTGAGGCCTACCGCCTGCCGCAGGTCAGCGCTGTCAATCTGCTGATCGAGGTGGGCGATCCCAAGGCGTTTGAAATCTACTATAACGGCGAATTTGCCGGGGTGATGGAGGAGCGCGCAACCTCCGTCTCCAAGCTCAATGCCCGTGCGGCGGCGCTGGCCAAGCTGATGGACGCGCAGATGGAAGCCCTGCGCCCGGCCGGTCGCCCCTCGGACACCGCCGCGCCTGCCGCCACCACCAATACGCCGGTGGTCCCGGCGGACGTCCCGGCGCGTGACGGCCCCATCCCCTACGTGCCGCAGACCCCCCCGGCCGCGACGCCTCAGACAGACCCGGCACCCGCGACCCAGCCCTGAATTGCGGCTGGTAAACCGCCTGTCGAAGGCTTACATAGGGCCCATTGACCCGTATCCCCAGAGTGCATGATGAGTGACCATACGCATGTCCGCCCCTGGCGCATGATCGAGCGCCGCAAAAGCCGCAAGATCAGAGTTGGTAAGGTTGAGGTCGGTGGCGACGCCCCGATCAGCGTGCAGTCCATGACCAATACGCGCACCCATGACGTCGATGCCACCGTACGTCAGATTCACGCGCTGGAAGAGGCGGGGGCCGATATTGTGCGCGTCTCCTGCCCGGACGTGGAATCGACGGCGGCGCTGAAAGACATCGTGCGTCAGGTCAGCGTGCCCATCGTCGCCGACATCCATTTCCACTACAAACGCGGCATCGAAGCCGCTATGGCCGGTGCGGCGTGCCTGCGCATCAATCCGGGCAATATCGGCTCACCGGAGCGCGTGCGTGAGGTGATCAAGGCGGCCAAGGACTATGGCTGCTCCATGCGCATCGGCGTCAATGCCGGGTCGCTGGAGAAGGAATTGCTGGAAAAATATGGCGAGCCGTGCCCGGACGCCATGGTCGAAAGCGCCCTGTTCCACGCCAATATCCTGCGCGATAACGACTTCCACGAATTCAAGATTTCGGTGAAGGCGTCGGACGTGTTCCTCACCGTGGCCGCCTATCAGGCCCTGGCCGACGCCATCGACTGCCCGCTGCATATCGGCGTGACCGAGGCCGGGCCGTTGCGCACCGGGACCATCAAATCGGCCATCGGGCTGGGCAATCTGCTGTGGGCCGGGATCGGCGACACCATCCGCGTCTCTCTGGCCGCCGATCCGGTCGAAGAGATCAAGGTCGGGTTTGATATTCTCAAATCGCTGGGCCTGCGCCACCGCGGCGTCAACATCATCGCCTGCCCGTCCTGCGCCCGGCAGGGCTTCAACGTCATTGAGACGGTGGCGAAGCTGGAGGCGCGTCTGGCCCATATCGCCACGCCCATGTCGCTGTCGATCATCGGTTGCGTCGTCAACGGACCGGGCGAGGCGCTGTACACCGATGTCGGCTTTACCGGCGGCGGGGCCGGGGCGGGCATGGTCTATATGGCAGGCAAGCCAGACCATAAGGTCTCTAACGACGACATGATCGAGCACATTGTCGGTCTGGTCGAAGCCCATGCCGCAAAGCAAAACCAAAGCGAGACAACTCCGGAAGCGGTCTGAGCAGGCGGCTTCTCGACAGATGGCGACAGATAAGGTGTATGATGCGTCATCGGTGGGCGTCTGATGGGTCAAGGGCGCGAAGCGCCAATCTGTGCAATCTGTGCAATCTGTGCAATCTGTGGTTCTCTAACCGCGCCACAGAGTCAGTAAAAAAGCCCCGTCAGGCGAACTGACGGGGCTTTTTGTTTCGGAATATCTGAGGTTTAGCGCACGCCGGCGATATAGCGGCCATTGGTGATGTGGGTCACCTGTGAGGTTGCCTGACCTTCCATCATGATGTCGATCTCGCTGCGATCCACGGGCTTGGAGAACAGATAGCCCTGAATGATGGCGCAGCCGGCCTGACGCAGGATGTGGCTCTGGGCCTGGGTTTCCACCCCCTCGGCCAGAATGCTGAGGTGCAGGGCCTTGGCCAGCTTGATGATGGCGCGGATCAGGGCCTCGGCGTCCGGATCGACCCCCAGATTGGAGACGAAGGAGCGGTCGATCTTGATCTTGTCCACCGGGTAGCGGCTCAGATAGCTGAGCGACGAATAGCCGGTGCCGAAATCGTCGAGCGCGATGGAGAAGCCCATCTGACGCAACGCATTGAGCGTGTTCTGGGTCGGCTGATCGTCGTTGAGCAGCATCCCTTCGGTGATCTCGATTTCGATGGAACGCGGCTCGACGCCGGTTTCGCGCAGCATGTCCTTCAGTTCCGGCAGGAAGCGCGAGGACCGCAACTGCGTCGCCGACACATTGATCGCCACCTTCAGCCCCGGCCAGCGTTTGGAGTCGATCAGGGCGCGGCGCATGATCAGCGTCCCCAGATCCATCATCAGGCCGCATTCTTCGGCCAGAGGCACGAAATAGGCCGGGCTGATCGGGCCGCGCTGCGGGTGGCTCCAGCGGGCCAGCGCCTCGACGCCGACGATGCGGCCATTGTGATCGACCTGCGGCTGATAAACGACGTCGATGGCTTCGACGTGGATGGCTTCGCGCAGCCCCGTCTCCAGCAGTTTGCGCAGCTTGATCGTCGCGTCCATCTCGATTTCGAAGAAGGCGTATTGCGAACGGCCCTGCTCCTTGGCGCGATAGAGCGCCAGGTCGGCCTGACGCAGGGCTTCGGCGGCTTCGATGTCCGCTTCCTGCAACAGGGTGACACCGATGGAGCAGGACGAATAGACCGGGCCGCTTTCCAGCGTGACCTGACCCTTGAGGCCTTCCAGCACGCGCTTGGCCAGAGCCGCCGCAGAGTGGGCGTCCGTGTCGGTCTGGATGATCACGAAGACGTCGCCGCCCAGACGCGCCAGCGTATCGCCCGCCCGGATCATGCTGCCGATCTTCTGCGCCGAATGACGGATCAGTTCGTCGCCCGCCGAATGGCCCAGCGTGTCGTTGACGTCCTTGAAGCGGTCAAGGCCGACGCACATGACGGCGACCGAACCGCCATGACGGCGCAGGCGCTCGGTGGCCTGATTAAGGCGGTCAGTGAACAGGGTGCGGTTGGGCAGGCCGGTCAGGCCGTCGTGCAGGGCCATATGCTTGGCGCGCGCTTCCGAAGCGATCAGGCTGCGCGCGGTCTTCTGGCTGCGGTGCAGCAGCGCCAGCGCCACGCCGCCCAGACCAGCCGAAACCAGCAGGGAGGGGATCAGCGCACGCATGAACAGGTCAAGCCCCGGTCGCGACGGCTGCCAGGTCAGCTCGGCCTTTTCCTGACCGGTCGAGTCGGTGAACACGGCGCGCGCCGAACCGGGTTGCACGTTCTGACCGCTGCGCAGTTCGGTGATATCGCTCAGCAGATGCCCCTGCGACAGGGCCGCCAGCTCGGCATTGCTCAGCCGATGCGAGCCTACCACCAGATAGGGGGTGTAGCGCGCCAGATCCTGTCGCGTGCTGTCGGGCAGGATCAGGCTGGCCCCCAGCAGGTAGACGTGGCCATCCAGCACGGTCAGCCGCGCGATGGCGTTGGTTTTCGACGTGAAGCCGATGCCTGAGGCGGTATAGATATAGTGGCGTTCGCGCAGGTCTTTTGACAGGCGGGTAATTTCACCGCTCAGGCGATCATAGGCGGCTAGAGAGGTTTCCTGCTTGCCTTCCCACGCCAGCACCGGACGATTGAGACCGTCCAGCACGAAGGTCTGCTCGTAATTCAGATATTCAGAGAAATAGCTGCCGTAATTGTCGGCGACGAACTGATGGTCGAATTTGACCACCGTCCGATTGACCGCTTCGTTCCAGATGGTCATGGGGGCCATCAAGCGCGCCTGCGTCTCCGCCAGATGCATGAGCCCGCTGCGCACGTAGTTTTCTTCGCGCTCGCGGCTCGACTTGTCGATTTCGGCGGCCCAGATCCACAAGGACCCGATCAACGCACACACGGCCCCGACCACAACAATGGTCATGGGGGCCAAAAGTCTTAATTCACTCCGGTCTCGTTTCACGAGGCGTACTCATTCTGAGGGCGGTTACCTGAGGTGCCACCATACGGTAAAAGCCTTAAATTAAGGCAAATGGAAAACTCTTTTGTAATGAAAGGGTTGCGCGTCTGTGCGCAGATGTGTGCAATGGTTTTTCCCTTGACCATCAACAGGTTGGGTCGCATGTATACAGGCCTGTAATGGAGGCTGTTATGCGGTTGTTTATCAATTCAGGTTCGCCTTTTGCGCGAAAATGCAGAATTGTGGTTCGGGAAATGGGGCTGACGGACCGTGTGGAGGACGTGCCAACCGTGACTTTGGACAGCGTTCCGGAGCACGTGGCCGTTAACCCTTTTGCGCAGGTGCCGGCGCTGGTGACCGACCACGGGGCGTTTGTGGATTCGACGCTGATCTGCGAATGGCTGGTCGCGCATTACGGGCCTTACCCGCTCTATCCGGAAGGCGAGGCGCAGTGGGCGGCACGTCAGGCCGAGACGCTGGCCGACGGGATTTTGGAAACCGCTGTGAAGATGGTGATTGAGCACCGTCGCCCGGAACACGAACGCTCTGCCGCGTGGCTCAAGCGCTGGGAAGAGGGGCTGCGCCGGGCCCTGAAGGCTGTGGATGGGCAGTGTCACATCGCCGAAGGCGTCCCCGGACTGGCCGAAATCACTCTGGCTTCGGCGGCGACCTATATCGATTTCCGCTTCCCCAAACTCGACTGGCACGCCGAGGCCCCGCGCCTTGTAGCCCTGCGCGATCATCTGGAAAAACGCCAATCCTTTATCGACACCTATCCCGCTTAAAGGTAAGAAGCGCGCTTTACCCCCTCCCGGCATTGCGGGGAGGGGCCACGAAGTCTTTTGAGGTCGTTCCCTTTGATACGTCTGCCCCAGGCCAAACTCGATCAGGTCGTCGATCGTTTCCGCATGATCGAGGCGCGCATGGAAAGCGCCACCGATGGCACAGAGATCGTCAAGCTGTCGAAGGAACACGCCGAACTGAAACCCGTGGTCGATGCGGTGACGGCGCTGCTCAAGGCGCGCGCGTCGGGGCCGGAGCTTGAGGAACTGATCGCGCTCAATGATCCCGAACTGTCGCCGCTGGCGCAGGAGGAATTTCAGGAGCTGAAAGAGCGCCTGCCGGAGCTGGAACGCGGCGTGGCGCTGTTGCTGGCCCCCAAAGACAAGGACGAGAATGCCTCGGCCATCCTCGAAGTGCGCGCCGGGACCGGCGGCGACGAGGCGGCGCTGTTCGCCGGCGACCTGTTCCGCATGTATTCGCGCTATGCGGCGTCGCAGGGCTGGCGCGTTGAGATTGACTCGATCAGCGAAGGCGATGCGGGTGGCTATAAGGAAATCATCGCCTCGGTGACCGGCGACGGCGTGTTCGGCAAGCTGAAGTTCGAATCCGGTGTGCACCGCGTGCAGCGCGTCCCGGCCACCGAAGCGGGCGGCCGCATCCACACCTCAGCGGCCACCGTCGCCGTCCTGCCCGAAGCCGAAGACGTTGAAATCGACATTCAGGACAAAGACATCCGCATCGACACCTACCGCGCGTCGGGCTCCGGCGGTCAGCACGTCAACAAGACCGACTCGGCGGTGCGTATCACCCACCTGCCGACGGGGATCGTCGCGACCTCATCGGAAAAGTCGCAGCACATGAACCGGCAGATCGCCATGCGCAACCTCAAGGCGCGCCTGTACGACATTCAGCGTCAGGCGCTTGATGCCGCACGCTCCGATGCCCGAAAATCGCAGGTCGGCTCCGGCGACCGCTCGGAACGCATCCGCACCTATAACTACCCGCAGGGCCGGGTGTCCGATCACCGCATCAACCTGACCCTCTATAACCTGTCGCAATTTATGGAAGGCGAGATGGATCAGATGATCAACGCCCTGATCGCCGACGATCAGGCCGCGCGTCTGGCCATGCTTGAAGAAGAACTGGGATAGGTGTAGCCTCTACTCTTGGCTGAAGATTTCAGTTTTTCGGGGGGCTTATGTATCTCAGGATATTCGCAACGCTGGTCTCACTTTTGGTGGTGATCTGGGCCGTTACGCAGGGCCAGGTCTATGCCCTTTTCTGGCTTGGCGTGCCGGTCGGGATGTGGCTGGACCATTTCAAGGTCAGGCCCGCCGTGCAGTTTGCCGCGCTGGCCTGTTTGTTCGTCCCCATCGGCGTATGGGCTTTTCGGGATATGGACTTGCCGGGCCTGTGGCAATTCATGACGAAAGAGTGGCTGACAACCATAGTCATACTGTTCCTACCTGCTTTTTTCGGTCTCTACGCGGCCTATGTCTGGTGGGAAAAGCGGCCAATGGCCCGAAAGTAAGACGCGCGTTCAATGGGCAACCGATGGGTATATTTTAGCCGCGCGCTGCGCTAAGGCTCATCCATGCACCCGACCAATGGTAAAATCGACTCCCTGTGGCGGCATCCGGTTAAGGGCTTTACGCCCGAACCCGTGGCGGAGACCTGCCTGACGGTCGATGGCTTCTTCCCTTTCGATCGTCTGTTTGCGCTTGAGGTCGGGCCCTCGGGTTATGACCGCGATGACCCGAAATTCCTCTCCAAGATGAAGTACGCCGTGCTGGCGCGCTATCCCGCCGTGGCGCGGCTGCGCACCCGTTATGATGAGATCACAGAGCGTCTGTTCGTCGATGATCGCTCCTTCGATATTGCGCAACCCGCCGGGCGTCACGCGCTGGAGCGGCATATCGAAACCGTGCTGGCGGCGCATGAGGATTACGACCCGGTGGCGCAGCCCCTGCGGTTTCTCGATATCCGCGAAGGCGCGGTCGATCATTATCGCTTCACCGACTCGGCCAAAGGCTTTGTGTCGATCCTCAATCTGAACAGCGTGCGCGACCTGTCCGCGCGCATGGGCATCGACCTAGATCCCTTGCGGTTGCGCGCCAATATCTGGGTCGAGGGGTGGTCAGGGTTTGAAGACCACGCCTTTGTGGGCAAGGCGCTGCGCATCGGGGAAGAGGGGCCTCTGCTGGAGGTGTTGAAACCCATTGTGCGTTGTGTGGCGACGCACGTGAACCCGCAGACGGCGCAGCGCGATGCCGAGATGGTGCAGGCGCTGTGGACCCACTATGGTCACCGCGACTGCGGCCTTTATTGCCGCGTGGTGTCGCCGGGGCTGATCCGTGCCGGTGATGCGGTTGACCCGCAGGTGGCCTGATCCTATAGCAGGAACCGTCGTTTATTCTAAAGGTGTCCGGATGCCCAAACTCATTCTCCTCCGTCACGGCCAGAGCCAGTGGAACCTCGAAAACCGCTTCACCGGCTGGGTGGACGTCAATCTGACGGCCGAAGGCGAAGCGCAGGCGGTCAAGGGCGGAGAGCTGATCAAGGCCGAGGGGATCGAGATCGACCGCGCCTTTACCTCGGTGCTGACGCGCGCCATCCGCACCTGCAATCTGGCGCTCGATGCCGCCGGGCAGTCCTACGTGCCGGTGATCAAGGACTGGCACCTCAATGAGCGCCACTATGGTGGTCTGACGGGGCTTGATAAGGCCGAAACCGCCGCCCTGCACGGTGATGAGCAGGTGAAGATCTGGCGCCGGTCCTACGACGTGCCGCCGCCCGAACTGTCGGCCGACAGCGCCTATGACTTCTCGAAGGATCGCCGCTATGCCGGTTCGGTCCTGCCGCTGACCGAGAGCCTGAAGACGACTTTGGACCGCGTGCTGCCCTTCTGGGACGGCTCGATTGTGCCGGCGCTGAAGGCCGGGGATACGGTGCTGGTGGCGGCGCACGGCAATTCGATCCGCGCCATTATCAAGCTGCTGTTCAACCTGGGTGAGGCCGAGATTCTGGAGGTCGAAGTGCCGACCTCGAACCCGCTGGTCATCGACCTTGATGCGGCGCTGACGCCCGTGTCGGCGAAATATCTCGATGCCGAGCGTGCGAATCCTGTGCCGGTTTTGCAGGGGTAGGGGAAGGGCGGGGCGATGAGCGATACCCGCCACATGGCGCGGGCCATTGCGCTGGCCACAGCCCAACAGGGGCGCACCGTGCCCAATCCGCCGGTCGGCTGCGTCATCGTCAGGGACGGTGTCGTCATCGCCGAAGCCGCCACGGGTGACGGCGGGCGACCGCACGCCGAAGAGGCGGCGCTGGCGCAACTCGATAACCGCGCGGAAGGGGCCACGGCCTATGTGACGCTGGAACCCTGTGGCGCACGCTCTCACGGCGGCCTGTCCTGTTCGCAGCGACTGGTCGAAGCGGGGGTCCGCCGCGTCGTCTTCGCCTGTCATGACCCGTCGCCCTATGCCGCGCACCTCGGCATTGCGCGCATGAGCGAGGCCGGACTTACGGTCGAAACCGGGGTGATGGCCGAAGAGGCCGCGACCCTGATTGCCGATTTTGTGAATAATCTGCCGGTTAAGCCCTGATTTAGGCTTTTTCAGTAGGGTTAATCAAAACCCTCTCGAAAGGTCCGTCCCCGCGCATGAGCGCCACCACCGGACAGTCACGCTACACCCGTCTGACCCAGGCGCAGGTGGACGCGATCTGCCAGAAGCACGAGCGTCTCAAGGCTATGAAGCCCGGAGGTGCGCGGGCCGTTTTCGCGTGGATGGACGTGTCGGGGCTGGATTTCCGCGGGCGCGACCTGCGCGACGCCGATTTCACCGCCGCCATCATGGTCGGCGCAGATGTGTCAGGCGCGCTGCTCGATCAGTCGAACCTCTATTGCGTCGATATGCAGATGGCCAATCTGACCCGCGCCTCCTTGCGTCGCACGGATTTGCGCGGGGCTTGCCTGCGCGGGGCCAATCTGGCCGATGTGGACCTGTTTGAGGCCGATCTGCGCGAAGGGGCGCTGGCCCTGCCGGACAAGGCGGCGGGTCTGGCCTATGTCGAAGTGTCCACCCGCGTGTCGGACGCCGGGTTTACCAATCTGCGCGGGGCCAATCTGGAGCGCTCCAAGCTGTCGGGGATTCAGGCCATGAAGGCCGATTTCACCGACGCCATCCTCAAATCGTGCAAGCTGGTCCGCGCCAATCTCAAACAGGCGATCATGGACAATTGCGACCTGTCCGGTGCGGACATGTCGGGCTGCGATGTCAGCGGTGCATCGCTGAAAGACGCGGTGATGATCGGCACCAAGACCGAGAGCTGGAACGCCTCACAGACCAATCTGAGCGGTGTGCTGACCGAAAAGGCCGCCGGGACGGACGTCAGCCGTCTGCCCTATGACGAGATGATCCGGGAGCACGCCGAATGGGTCGATAGTGTGGGCAAGGCGGGCAAGCCGTCGGCCTTTGACAAGGCCGATCTGCGCGCGCTCAAATCCATCAGCGGGCTCAATCTGGCGGCGCTATCGGCCAAAGGGGCGGTGTTTTACGGCCTCGATATGCGCGGTATTCAGTTGCAGGGCGCGCACCTCGAAGGGGCGGACCTGCGCAATTGCGACCTGAGCGGGGCCGACCTGCGCGGCGCGCAGATGAAGGGCGTGCGGATGGACGGGGCCAATCTGGAGGGGGCCAATATCGGGCCGCTGAGGCTGGCCGGTGACCGGCTGTTCCCGGCGGACCTCAGAGAGGCGCGCATCCGCGGGGCCAATCTGCAACGCGCCGATCTGCGTCAGGCGCGCCTCGACGGGGCCGACCTGTCGCGCTCCGACCTCGACAAGGCGCAGATGACGCTGGAAAGCCTCGTCAATGTCGTCTGCGTCGGCCTTAAGGGCAAGATCGCGGCTTAGGCGGCAAAAGCAGAGAAGTTTAACCACGGATAGCACGGATGGACCCGCTGCGCGGGCCCTGACACGGATATAGGTCACAGAGAGCTATGTGTCCGTTTTAGAGCGCCTTCCGAAACGAAGTTCGGCGAAGCCAAAAGTGCGATGCACTTTTCGGAGAAATTGCGCGACAAAACAGAAACTTAGAGCGGGATGGTGCTTCCACTTAAAATCATCCCGCTCTAAACCATGATATCCGTGGGACCGCCGAAGGCGGTCATCCGTGTCTATCCGTGGTTCAAAACCTAAAACGCCTCGGAAACAATATCCCCATCACCGCTGAACCAGGCGCGCTTCATGCCCGCCGAGCGGAAGGGGGTATGCACCTCACCGGAGCGGGTGACGACGATCAGCCCGCCTTCGCCGCCCATGCGCGCGATCTGCTCCAGCACCTGACCGGCGCTTTCGAACGCGCCCTGACCGGCCCCGATACGGAAGGCCACCTGTGCGGCGGCCTGAACGCGCAGGAAGTATTCGCCCTGACCGGTGCAGGAGATGGCGGCGTGGTCGTCGGCCCAGGTGCCCGCCCCGATGATCGGCGTGTCGCCGACGCGGCCCGGCAGCTTGCCGAACACGCCGGCCGTCGAGGTCGCCGCCGCCAGATCGCCATAGGAATCGAGACACACGCACCCGACCGTCCCGTGCGCCAGTGTCCCCGGCGGATAGTTGGACTCAAAAGCCCCGGCGCGGGTGAAATAGTCGTCGGTCACCGTCTCAAAGCCCTGCGCTTCGGCAAATTGCCGCGCGCCATCGCCGGCCAGCAGGACGTGCGGCGTCTTTTCCATCACGGCGCGGGCGATAGCGACAGGGTTCTTGTACCCAGCCAGTGCGGCGACCGCTCCGGCGCGACGGTCCGCCCCGCTCATCAGGCTGGCGTCCAGTTCAAACACACCGGCGGCATTGGGCGACGCGCCTTTGCCGGCCACATAGAGGCCGGAGTCTTCGAGCGAGCGCACGGTCTCGGTGACCACATCCAGCGCGCGGGCGCCGTTATGAAGGTTGTGACGCGCAATCTTGGCCAGCCCCTTCATGTGGGTGATTTCGCGGCCATAGTCGCGGCCGGCCTTGGCCCCGGCGCCGCCATGCAGGGCGAATGCGATCATCAGACGTGTCCTTCGGGTCGTTTAGCCGGGTTTTAGGCGAAGAGACGGGCGAAAGCTACCCCTGTGCCTTCCCGACGTGTCGGGGAGGGACTGCGCGAGCCGCCAAAGGCGATAATCGGACCGCCGATGCGGATGCGGTGGTGGTGGGGCTCGTGAAACGGGGATATGCGCATGAGGATATGCCTCCGGCCCCCCTCCGTCACGCCTTCGGCGCGCCACCTCCCCCGGCACGCCGGGGGAGTAGGAAATAAGAGTCAATCAAGAGTTCCTGATCGCACAGCCGTCGCGGGCCCGGACGGTGGCTGACGAGGATCAGGCCCTGACCCGTGCGCTTAAGATGCCCTTCGACCGCCTCGGTGACGGCGGCTTCGGTGGCAGCGTCCAGCCCCTCGGTCGGCTCATCCAGCACCAGCACATCGGCCTGACGCAGCAGGGCGCGGGCGAGGCTGAGGCGCTTGCGCTCACCGCCCGACAGGGTCACGCCGCCGTCGCCGATCCATTGGTGCAGGCCCTTGGGCATGGCCGCGACACGGGTTTTCAGTTGCGCCGCCTCCAGCGCGGCCCACACCCGCGCCGTCAGGCTTTCCGGCGTTTCCGCCGCGATCTCCTGCGGCGACAGGGCCATCAGCAGATTATCGCCGATGGTGCCATTGAGCACCGGCGCGTCCTGCGGCAACAGGCTGAATCGCAGGTCGGGCAGGGCGGTGAGCCCCGGCACCTCGTCCATCGGGCGCAAACCGATCAGGGCGTCGATCAGACGCGTCTTGCCCGATCCCGACGCGCCGCTGATCAGAAGGCGCGTCTGCGGGCCAAGATTGTAGTCGTGCCCGCCGTAGCGCAGAACCGACCCCGTGCGCGGCGTGGGTGGCACGGCCTCTGCGTCGCCCAGTTCCGCCACCCGCGCTTCGGCCTCGGAGAACAGGCGCTTTTGCGCCACGGCCTTCAGAAGCGGGCCGGTCGATTCGAAGGCCACCGTCGTCACCAGCAGGCCGAGCGCCAGCATCGGCATGGGAGCCCGCGCGTGGGTCATCACCATCAGGCTCAGGGTGGCGGCCAGCACGCTCAGGTTCAGCAGGACCGGCAGGCTTTCAGTGCGCGCCTGCGCCTCACGTGCTGTGCGTAGCGCCGTCTCCTGCTCTGATAATCGCGCTATAAACCGCTCTGATAACCGATAGGCGGCGATGTCGGGCAGGAAGGGCAGGGTTTCGTGCACGCTGTCTTTCAGCGCCCCCAGTTCGGGCAGGCCCGTTGTGGGGATGGGTGTGACGCGGCGCGACAGGCCGATCAGCGCACCGATGCCCGCCGCCGCAATCAGGGTGGCCAGAGGCGACAGCAGCAGGCTCAGGATCAGCGCCGCGATCAGCCCACCCAGCGCTGAGGCCCAGTGGCTTTGCGCCACCAGTGCGTTTTCCAGTTGCCCGACATCCTGCACCAGCCGTGCCGAGGTCTCGCCCCGGCTGAAGCGCAGCGGTGCATGGCTTACCCGCTCAAACAGCCACGGACGCAACTCCGCCAAAGTACGTAAGCCCGCCGTATGGCCGCTCAGGCGCTCGAAATAGCGCATGACGGTGCGCGCAATGGCCAGTCCGCGAATGGCCGCCGAGGGCAGCAGATAGTTGAAGGCCATCATCACCGCGCCGCCCGCCGCTCCGGCTATGGCGGCTCCGGCCAGAAACCAGCCGGACAGGCCGAGCAGGGTGGTGGCCGCGATCGACACGCCTGCCGCGCAGACTGAGGCAACGATCAGGGACGAACGCTGACGGCGTTTCAGGTCGGCAAAATAGGCTTTGAAGGCGCTCATAACCGCACCTCGTGCGTGGCGATGGCGGCCAGCGCCTCGGAATGGGTGGCCATGATCACGGTGCGGCCTGTGGCGGCGGTGCGGATGGCCGCGATCAGGGCAGCTTCGGCCTGCGGGTCAAGATCGGCGGTGGGTTCATCAAGCAGAAGCAGGGGCGCGGGTTTGAGCAGAGCGCGCGCCAGACCGATGCGCCGCCGCTCGCCACCGGAGAGGCCTGAGCCGCGCTCATCCAGCGGTGTCTCAAGCCCGCGCGCCGCCACCAGCGCCGCAAGCCCGGTCAGGGCGATCACTCGCTGCACCTCGGTGTCGCTGGCCTGCGGGTGCGACAGGCGCAGATTGTCGGCCAGGGTGCCGGGCAGGATCGGCGTGTGCTGCGACATCCACGCCAGGCTGGGCGACAGGTCGTGCGCAGGCGTCAGAGGCTGACCGTCGATTTCGATAAGGCCGCGCGCCTCTACGTCTCCGCCGTTCCCCAGTAGCAGGCGCAGCAGGGTGGACTTGCCCGACCCCGTTTCGCCGCGCAGGGCGATGATGGCCCCGCTGTCGGCGCTGAAACTCACCGGGGCGAAGACGGGCGCTGGATCGTCGGCAAAGGCAGCGCTGACCTGATCAAAGCGCAGGGCCGGGGCGGTGGTGAGCGTCAGCGGCACCGTGTCCGGCGTCTCCAGTCGCGCCTCCAGCGCCATCAGGGCTTCGGCGGCGGCGCGCGCCTGCTGTTCTTCGTGATAGGCGGCGCTCAGGCGGCGCAGCGGAAGATAGACTTCGGGGGCCAGCGCCAGAGCAAAGAAGGCCGGCGCAAAGGCGTCGCCACCGAACAGGCCTTTATTGAAATCGAGAACAGCCGGCACGGGGAAGGGCAGCAGGCCCAGCAGGGCAAACCCGCAATAGACGGCGATCAGGGCCACCGACAGGGCGGCGAAAAACTCCAGTATGGCCGAACCCGTGAAAGCCATGCGCAGGACCGACAGGGTGCGCTCCGACACATCGCGGGCAGCGCGCCGCACCTTTTCGACCTGCGCGGCTTCGTTATCAAACGCGCGGATCAGCGGCAGGTGGCGCAGACGGTCGGCGAACAGGCCCGACAACCGCGTCAGGGCCGCAAGCTGACGCCGGGATTCGGCGGCGGTGGCCATTCCGGACAGGGCCATCAGTGTGACAAAGGGACACAGGGTGAAGAGGATGATGGCGGCCGCCAGAGGCGAGGCCACCCCAATAGCGAGGGTGACCAGAAGCGGCGTCAGGGCCGTCGCCTGCCGTGCCGGAACGAAGCGCGCATAATAGCCTTCAAGCGCTTCGGTATGCTCAAACAGCGCCGTCATGCGCCCCATCTGAGAGGCCCCGACGCCGCGCCCCGACAGCGCTTTGCGCATCAGGGACAGGCGCAGGCTTTCGATGATCAGGCGCGCCGATTTGAGGCTAAGGACCTGATTATAGTAGGAAATAACACCCCTGAGACACAGGCTGAGGAACAATAAGGCCAGACCCGTCAAGGGAAACTGACCGGCGCGCACCGCCTGAAGGCTCAGGGCCAGTCCGGCGGCAAAGCCCGTGGCGCATATGACCGACCCGATCTCAAGCTGTCGCACAAGTGTGACTTGTCTTTTCGCCGGATCGGCCCATAGTTTCAGCGTCTGACGCACAGCTTTGGCGCGACTCTTTTCGGCGTCGCGGGCAGCATCCTTAAGGGTCTCAGGGGTACGGGGACGTGGGTGCGACATTTGGTGCGATAGGGCGTTTCAGGGGCGGGGCATATACTCAGGCCCAGCTTAAAGCCTCATGCCGAAAAGTGGACACCACTTTTCGGAAAAACATGAGGCGTTACTAAAAATCAGAGCGATGCGGCGACTCACCTGAGCCGCCAAATGCTCTGAATGTTTAGGCTCGTAGGCCGGAAGGGTTTTCTCCTAGCCCATTTCGGACATCAAGGGGCAAATTTCCACTCTGCTGCTGCACCTTGCCGCAGGAGCGTGTGATCTAAAAACCCCAATAACCCGAGGGATATATCTCAAATGGATATGATGACGGTCGATCTATCAAGGCTACAGTTCGCCTTGACGGCGCTGTATCACTTTCTGTTCGTCCCGCTGACGCTTGGCCTTTCCTTCATGCTGGTCATCATGGAAAGCGTCTATGTGCTGACGCGGCGCGAAATCTGGCGCACCATTACCCGTTTCTGGGGCACGCTTTTCGGCATCAACTTCGTGCTGGGCGTGGCCACGGGTCTGACCATGGAATTCCAGTTCGGAACCAACTGGTCCTATTATTCACACTTTGTCGGCGACATCTTCGGGGCGCCTCTGGCCATTGAGGGCCTGATGGCCTTCTTCCTCGAAGCGACCTTTGTCGGCCTGATGTTCTTTGGCTGGGACCGGCTGTCGCGCGTCGGGCACCTGATGGTGACCTTCCTTGTGGCACTGGGCACCAACCTGTCGGCCCTGTGGATCCTGATCGCCAACGGCTGGATGCAGAACCCGGTTGGTGCGGATTTCAACCCGGCCACCATGCGGATGGAAGTGTCCGACTTCATGGCCGTGCTGTTCAATCCGGTGGCGCAGGCTAAGTTCGTGCACACCGTCTCAGCGGGCTATGTGATCGCGGCGGTCTTCGTGCTTGGCGTATCGGCCATCTATCTGCTTAAGGGCAAGTGGGTGTCGGTCGCCAAGCGTTCGATGGCGGTGGCAGCGGCCTTTGGTCTGGCCTCCTCGCTGTCGGTCGTCGTTCTGGGCGACGAGTCGGGCTATGCCCTGACCGATAACCAGAAGATGAAGCTGGCCGCGCTTGAGGCCATGTGGCACACCGAGCCGGCTCCGGCGGGCCTGACCCTGTTCGGTATTCCGAACCTCAAGACCCAGCACACCGATATGGAAGTCAAGGTGCCCTATGTTCTGGGCCTGATCTCCACGCGCTCGCTCGACCGTCCGGTCATCGGCATCCTTGACCTCGTTGAAACGGCTGAACACCGTATCCAGTCGGGTGTGGCTGCCTATGACGCCGTTGAAAAGCTGAAGGTCAATCCCGAAGACCTTGCCGCCCGCGCGCAGTTCGAAGCGCACAAGCGCGACATCGGTTACGGCTATCTGCTGAAAAAGTACGTCGCTGATCCGCGTACCGCCGACGCCGCCCTCATCCAGAAGGCCGCCCTCGACACCATCCCCAATGTGCCGGTGATGTTCTGGACCTTCCGCCTGATGGCCGCGATCGGCTTTGCCATGATCGCCCTGTTCGCTGTGGCCTTCGTGCTGGTTAGCTTGCGCAAGGCCGAGCATAGCCGCTGGTTCCTGCGCCTGTGCGTGCTGGCCATCCCGCTGCCGTGGCTGGCGGCGGAAGCCGGGTGGGTGCTGGCCGAACTGGGGCGTCAGCCCTGGGCCGTCGAAGGCGTCCTGCCCACCTTTATGGGCGCGTCCAGCCTCACCGTCGGTCAGATCTGGGTGACTATCGTCGGCTTCACCCTGCTGTATGGCACGCTGGCCGTCATCGAAGTCGGCCTGCTGGTCAAGACCATCAAGACCGGTCCCTATGCGTCGAAATTCGGTCGTATGCACGACGCCGAAGAGGCCAGCCCGCTTCAGGGCGGGGCTGTCACTGGCCCGGCGGAATAAAGCGCAGACAAAGGAGTAACCCTTATGGAACTACCTATCGACTACATGACCTTGCGGGTCATCTGGTGGCTGCTCATGGGCGTGCTGCTGATCGGCTTCGCCATTATGGACGGCTATGCGCTGGGCACGCTGGCGACCCTGCCGTTCGTCGCCAAAACCGACGAAGAGCGCCGGGCGGTGATCAACACCGTCTCGGCCACCTGGGAAGGCAATCAGGTGTGGCTCATCCTGGGGGGCGGTGCCATCTTCGCCGCCTGGCCCTTCGTCTATGCGGTGAGCTTCTCCGGCTTCTATCTGGCCATGTTCCTGGTGCTGTCGGCGCTGATCCTGCGTCCGGTCGGCTTCAAGTATCGCTCCAAGCGGCCGGGCAAGGCGTGGCGCAACAACTGGGACTGGGCGCTGTTCGTCGGCGGCTTCGTCCCGGCTCTGGTCTTCGGCGTGGCCGTCGGCAATGTGCTTCAGGGTGCGCCGTTCAGCCTCGATAGCGACCTGCGCATCACCTATCACGATCAGTTTCTGGGCGGCCTGCTCGGCCTGTTCAGCCCCTTCACCGTCCTGTGCGGCCTGACCTCCGTGGCCATGCTGCTGCTGCAAGGGGCAACCTGGGTGTCGCTGAAGATCGAAAAGGGTGCCCTGCGTGACCGCGCCATCACCTATGGCGTCTATGCGGCTCTGGCGGTGATCGTCCTCTATGCGCTGGGTGGCGTCTATCTCGCCTATGGCGGTCTGGGCTTCAAGGTCGTGGGTGACGTCGCCGTCAATGGCCCGTCCAATCCGCGCAATGCTGAAGTCGTCAAGGAAGCCGGCGCGTGGCTCCTCAACTACGGCAAATATCCGTGGATGATCGCCGCTCCGGTACTGGGCTTTGTGGGCACGCTGCTGGCGCTTCTGGGCCTGAAGACCAAGGCCGATCCGTGGGCCTTTATCGGGTCTTCCATCGGCGTGCTGGGCATTATCGGCAGCGTGGGCGTTTCGATGTTCCCCATCATCCTGCCTTCGACCGTCGATGCCCGCTCCAGCCTGCTGGTGTGGACGGCCTCCAGCTCGCACACCACCCTGTTCATCATGCTGGGGGTGACGCTGGTCTTCCTGCCTATCGTCCTGCTCTACACGGCGTGGGTCTATAAGGTGCTGTTCGGCCGTATCGAAGTGAAGGCGTTGAAGACGAATCCGGACCTGTACTAAAGTCGAGGGGGAAACGAACTTTCCCCCACGCGCCCCCTTTTAAACATCGTGAGGCATTTTCTCGGGGCGGCCCGTCGAAAATACCTCGCTTTCCTAAGTCAGGCTTTGCCGCAGGCAAAGCCGGAAGGAGTTGCAAAATGTGGTATTTTACCTGGGTGCTGGGCCTCGGTCTGGCCGTGACCTTCGGGATTTTGAACGGGATCTGGTTCGAATTCCTGACCACCGATGATCCCGATGCCGAAGACCCGCATAAGGATTGAGGCAAGCGCTTGCCGAAATGTGTGACGCACTTTTCGGATAAAAAAGCGCGTTAAAACAAAAACTTTAGAGCCATTCGGCGGCTCAACTGAGCCGACGAATGCTCTAAAAAACCCCGCTTGCGACAGCGGGGTTTTTTTACACCTCTTCCGTTTGCGGTGTCGGTGGCGGCGGGGAGTAGTCACGCAGGGTTTTGACGAAGCGGAAGACCTGCGCCTTGACGATTTCGTCCTCGCCGCGTTCGGCCAGCGTGAACAGTTCGCTCATCAGGTTAGGCGGCAGGTGCAGGTCCATCGCCTGATTGACCACCTTGAAGATACCCGGTCGCAGCGGCTCACGGATTTCGTTGTCGTCCAGCAGCGCCTCAGTGATCTTTTCGCCGTCGCGCAGACCGGTCAGGACGATCTTGATGTCCTTATCGACCTTGAGGCCGTACATGTCGATCATGCGCTTGGCCAGATCGTAGATACGGATCGGCTCACCCATTTCGAGGATGTACAGGCTCGACGTTTCCGACAGGTTGGTCGCGTTGTGCATGGCCGCCGTCATGACCAGTTGCACCGCCTCAAAAATGGTCATGAAGAAGCGTTCGACCTTGGGGTCGGTCAGCGTGATCGGCCCGCCGCGCTCGATCTGCGCCCGGAACAGCGGCACCACAGACCCCGTCGAGCCCAGCACATTGCCAAAGCGCACAACGCAGGCCTGATTGAGGTGGCCCATCTGCGACGAAATCAGGTGTTCGGCCAAGCGCTTGGTCGCGCCCATCATCGAGGCCGGCGCCACGGCCTTGTCCGACGAGATAAGCACCAGTTGTTTCACATTGGCGGCCTGAGCCGCGTCAATCACGTATTGCGTGCCCATGACATTGGTCAGCACGCCTTCCGACGGATTGATCTCAACCATCGGCACGTGTTTGAGCGCCGCCGCGTGGAAGATGACATCGGGCTTCTGCGCCACGAAAATGGCTTCGAGTCGCGCCTTGCGCCGGATTGAGCACAGGATCAGGCTGACCGGCGGCTTGCCAAACTCCAGGTTCAGCGACTGCTCGACATCGTAAAGCGCCAGTTCGCTGTGATCGATCAGGGTGACGTGCGCCGCCCCCAGACGCAGGGCCTGACGCGCGATTTCAGAGCCGATAGACCCACCGCCACCGGTAATCAGGATGCGCTTGCCCGCATAGAAGCTGAGCAGCGCGTCGTGGTCCAGATGCACCTGCGGGCGTTGCAGCAGCGACTTGTACGAAATCTGATCATTGGGATCGGCCAGCGACAACTTGACGTTGCGCCGCCCCATCAAGCCGGACTTGGCCAGAAACCGCAAAATACGATAATTAAATATGGCCATACGAACCTAATACCGGCCCCGGGAAAGAATAAAACCTACAGGCATTGACACCCCCCGCGTCGCGCGTGCATGGCGGTAATAAATCGCCCGCCTGCATACAACTTACAGCTTTTCGTGAAAAAAGAATAAGGTAATTTTGTGGGCGACCGATTTTCCCCAACAGTTTTCCACCGGTAGCTTTATGAAGGTCACAGTTCTCTTTTTTGGCAAGGTGGCCGACGTGATGGGCGAACGGCAGCGCGTGTTCGACCTTTCTGATACGTCCGCGCGGTTGTTTGACCTGCGCCACAGCGTTCTGGAACCGGCCTTTGCGTCCGGGGCGCTGGAGGTCCAGCGGGTGCTGATGAGCGTCAATCAGGCCCTGACGCACGAGGACCGTGCGTTGCAGGACGGCGATGAGGTGGCCTTTTTCCCCGTTTTTTCCGGAGGCTAAGGGCATGGCGGTGGTTGAAACCCTGTTGTTGCCGCAGGCGCTGGACGGGCAGGCCCTCTATGAGCGTTTTGTCGCAGCCAACCGCGGAGCCGGGGCCATTGTCACCTTTTCCGGACGCGTTCGGGGTGAAACGACAGAGGGCGCGGTGTCGCACCTGTGGCTCGACTGGTATCCCGGCATGAGCGAGCAGAGCCTGAAAGATATTGCGCAAGACGCGGCAGAGCGTTTTGACGTGCAGGCCCTGCTGGTGGCGCATCGCTGTGGCGAGGTGCGGGCCGAAGACGAGATTGTGTTTGTGGCGGTGGCTTCGGCGCACCGGCGCGCGGCCTTTGAGGCGGCGGACTATCTGATGGATCGGCTCAAGTCCGAGGCGGCCCTGTGGAAGCGCGAAGTCGGTGAGGGCTTTGCGCGCTGGGTCGAACCGACGGCCAGAGACGCCGATGATCTGAAACGGTGGACATTATGAGCGAAAACAGCCTGTCACACATAGGCAAGGATGGCCGCGCCCACATGGTCGATGTCGGCGCGAAGGCCGTCACGGCGCGCAAAGCCCGCGCTGAGGGGCGGCTGCTCTGCGCCGCTGAGACCCTGGCCATTGTGCGCGACGGCAAGGCCCCCAAGGGTGCGGTGATCGCCACGGCTGAGATTGCGGGCATTATGGCGGCCAAAAAGACGGCGGACCTGATCCCCCTGTGCCACCCCTTAAGCCTGTCGAAGGTGGGGCTGGAGATCGTGATGGATGAGGCCCTGCCGGGCTTTCGCCTCAGCGCCGAGGTGAAGACGGCGGGGCAAACGGGCGTCGAGATGGAGGCCCTGACCGCCGTGTCGGTGGCGGCGCTGACGCTGTATGACATGCTGAAAGCCGTCGATAAGACCATGCGTATCGACGGCATAGAGGTGGTGGCCAAGGCCGGCGGCAAGGCCGATTACGGGTATTAACTACCGCGCTGCATAACCAGCGTGCACCACGCATCACGATGGATACGGCGCACGACGCGGAAACCCTTGGACAGATAGGCGGCCTTGACGAAGCGCTCCTGCGTGCGCAGCAGACCCGACAGGATGACCGTGCCGCCGGGCTTGAGCGCCGTCTTGATCGACTGCGACAGGCCAACCAGAGGCCGCGCCAGAATATTGGCGAAGACGAGATCGTAGGGGGCGTCCTTGCGCACGTCCTTGTGGTTCAGGCCGTTTGCCCACACAAAGCGCGCCGCGGCCGAATTGAGTTTGGCGTTTTCGTTGGAGATACGCACGCTGATGGCATCAATATCGGTGCCGACGGCGTATTTGGTGCCGGTCTTGGCGGCGGCGATGGCCAGCACGCCGGTGCCCGCGCCGACATCGAGCACACGCTCATAGCGATGCTTTTTAAGCAGGTCATTATAGGCCCACAGACAGCCGACCGTCGTGCCGTGATGGCCCGTTCCGAAGGCGGCCCCGGCCTCGATGCGCAGATTAACCGCGTTGAGCGGCTTTTTGCCGCGATCGTGAATACCGTACACGAAGAATCGTCCGGCGCGCACCGGCGGCAGGCCCGACAGGGCCATGGCCAGCCAGTCGGCATCCGCCAGTTGATCCGCTGTGACGACCAGCTCCTGATATTCCGCCAGAAGCTCTTGTAAACGCTGATCTTCTTCCTCAGTGGTGGGGAAGGCGTCGATGCGCCAGATATTGCGGTCCTCATCCTCTTCGAGGATCGAATAGGTCGCGCCTTCGAGCCAGGCATCGTTGTCGATGGCCTCGGCGGCGGTTTCTGCCACCAGACGGGGGCCTTTTGCGATGATTTGTTGTGGATTATAAGTCATTGTAGGCTTTGCAGATCGTCCGATTCGATGTGACGGAAGCGTTTCAACGGTCTTTTATGCGTAAGGGGGCCCTTACGCCAATGGGAAAGTAGGCAATGGCGACGGAAAAAAAGACGAAGACGGCAAAGGTAGCGGAAATTCCGGCGGATGCCGGGGTCAAAAAGACCATTGCGCGCAAGGCACCCGCACCAAAGCCGGCGGTGGAAACCGCTGTGAAGGCCGCGACCGAAAAGACCGTCAAGGCCGCTGACGCCACCGCCAAGAAGGCGGCCAAGACCGCCGCCGTCGTGACGAAAAAGGCCGAAACCGCCACCAAGGCGGCGACCGCCAAGATCGAGAAGGCCGCCAAGACCGCCAAGGCAAAGGTCGAGAAGGCCGAAAAGGTCGTCGAAGCCGAGGTCAAGAAGGCCGCTCGCTCGACGACCCGTGCCGCTAAGACCGTTGCTGCCGTTGAGCCCAAGGTGACAAAGGCCCGCACCCGCGCCGCCAAGGCTGTCGAAGCGGCTCAGGGCGAGATCGACAAGGCCGTCAAGCGCGCCAAGCCGGCGCTCGATAAGGCCGCCCAGACCGCCAGCGCCGCCGCTGCCGTGGCCAAGGAAAAGCTGGAAGACGCCGCCGAAGCCGCCAAGCCGGTTGTCGAGCAAGCCAAGGCCAAACTCGACGATGTGGTCGAGGCCGCCAAGCCGAAGATCGAGGAAGCGGTGCACAAGGCCGAAGAGGTCGCCGCCGCTGCCAAAGACAAGCTGGACGAAGCCGTCGAGAAGGCCAGGCCGGTGCTGAACGAAGCCAAGGAGGCGGTCGAAGAGGCCGTGACCAAGGCCCAGACTGAGGCCCACAAGGTGCAGGAAGAAGTCAAGAAGGCGCAGGCGCAGGTCAAAAAGCGTGGCCTCTTGGACTGGCTGTTCGGCCGCAAATAGGCCACGGCACGGAGCGGCGGATGCACGAAGCCCTGCCGGTCATCGGCATCAGTTGCTGCCACCGCGACTTCGGCGTCGAAATGGCGCAGGCGGTGATGGACCGTTATGTCCGCGCCGCCACCACCTACGCCGAATGTTCCGCCGTACTTATCCCGGCCATCACTGGTTTCTTTGACGCCCGTTCCGTTGCTTCGCGACTGGACGGGCTTTTGCTGACCGGATCGCCCTCCAATATCGAAAGTCGCCGCTACGGTCAGGCCGAGGGGGAGGGGCCGTTCGACGCCGAACGCGATGCGGTGTCGTTTGCGCTGATCGAATGTCTGACCCTGATGGGCAAGCCGGTCTTCGGGATTTGTCGCGGCTTTCAGGAAATCAATGTGGCGCTGGGCGGTACGCTGCGCCGGGATCTGGGGACGGCACCTGAGGGCTCCGGGCGGCTGGATCATCATGCGCCCGCTGAGGCGCGCTTTGCTGACATGTTTGATCACCGGCACCCGGTGGCCCTGACGCCCGACGGGGTGTTGGCCCGCGCGGTCGGGCGTGAGGCGCTGACGGTCAATTCGGTGCATTTTCAGGGCGTTGACCGGCTGGCCGAGGGCTTAAGCGTCGAAGCCGTGGCCCCGGACGGCGTGGTCGAAGCCTTCAGCGCCAATATCGGCGGCGCGCAGATGCTGGGGGTGCAGTGGCACCCGGAATGGCAACCCGAGCTTTATCCTGACCGCCAGGTCTTCTTCCGCCTGCTCGGCGCAGCGGTGCGCGGAAGCGCGATTTAGTTTCTATCCCTTCCGATTTGGGAATGGGTTACGCCTACGGGTTTTCACCACGGATGCACACGGATGGCGGGCTTTGCCCGCCGACACGGATATCCGTGCCAGACGAACGAAGTTCGTCATCTGTGTCTATCCGTGGTTCAGAGAGAGTCGCAGGCTCGCAAGGGGCAATACCCGTAAGTCGTTGGCCACGAAAAACACGAAAAGCTGGAAAAGGCGGTAGCGTCTATCCATCCCTGAAGGGAAGAGGGCGCTTCGCGCAACAGTTTCCACGCAACGACGTTCGCGAGGTTCGTGCCGTTCGTGGTTTAAAAACCCGCTCACCGCTATCGTTTCCAGGCATTGCTAAACCCCTTCCGCAAATTGTGATCACAATTTTGTCCCGCCCGTGATTTGGCCATTCCGCTTTTGCCGGGGCGGGGCTATAGTCCCGTGAAACCCATGCTGTCACGGAGCGCCCGTCATGAATCTTCCGCTCAAAAACAACGAATCCGCCGAACTGAAGGCGCTCGATCTGGCGCACCACCTGCCGGCGCAGGCCGACTATGCGCTGCTGGAGCAACTGGGCGGCAGCCGTATTATCACCCATGCCGAAGGCTGTGTGATCACGGATATTGACGGCAAATCGCTGCTGGACGGCATGGCCGGGCTGTGGTGCGTCAATGTCGGCTACGGGCGCAGCGAACTGGCCGAAGCCGCCTATAAGCAGATGCTGGAACTGCCCTATTACAACACCTTCTTCAAGACGGCGACGGCCCCCGCTGTGCGACTGGCGGCCAAGATCGCCGAGAAGATGGTCCTAGGCAATCCGGACCTCAAACACGTCTTTTTCAACTCGTCGGGGTCTGAGGCCAATGACACGGTGTTTCGTCTGGTGCGTCACTACTGGACGCTGAAAGGCGAACCGGAGCGTCAGGTCTTTATCTCACGTCGCAATGCTTATCACGGCTCGACCGTTGCGGGGGCGTCGCTGGGCGGCATGACCTTTATGCACGCACAGGGTGGCCTGCCCATTCCCGGCATCGAGCACGTGCGCCAGCCCTATCTGTTCGGCGAAGGCTTTGGTCAGGACCCGGACGCCTTTGCCGATGCCTGCGTTCAGGATATCGAAGACCGCATCCTCAGCGTCGGGCCGGACAAGGTCGCGGCCTTTATCGGTGAGCCGGTGCAGGGCGCGGGCGGCGTGGTCATCCCGCCGGAAAGCTACTGGCCCAAGGTTGAGGCCCTGTGCCGCAAGTACGGCATCCTGCTGATCTGCGACGAAGTCATCTGCGGCTTCGGACGTCTGGGTCAGTGGTTCGGCCACCAGCATTATGGCGTCAAGCCGGACATCATCGCCATGGCCAAGGGGCTGTCGTCGGGCTATCTGCCCATTTCGGCGGTCGGCGTGTCGTCGCCCATCGTTGAGGTGCTGAAGACCGGCGGCGACTTCGTGCACGGCTATACCTATTCGGGTCACCCGGCGGCCTGTGCCGTGGCGCTGGCCAATATCGGCATTATCGAGCGCGAAGGCCTGATTGAGCGCACGCGCGAAGTGACCGGCCCCTATCTGGCAAAGGCCTTGAAGCGCCTCGACGGGCATCCGCTGGTCGGCGAAGCGCGCTCCATCGGGCTTTTGGGGGCGGTGGAAATCGTCGCCGAAAAGGGCACCAACCTGCGCTTCAAGGGCGCCGAAGGTCATGCCGGTCCGGTGGTGCGCGACATCTGTATCAAGAACGGCCTGATGGTGCGCGGCATCCGCGACACCATCGTCATGTGCCCGCCGCTGATCATCACCGAGGCCGAGATCGACCGCATTGTCGATATTCTGGAGGCTTCGCTGAATGAGGCTGAGCCGGTATTGCGTGCGCTCTGATCGCTTTCTTACGAAGCGGTAACGCCTCGCCTCGCGCCTTTTGATGCCCGGCGACGTATGGTGTTCGGGCATGAAACGAGCAAACCTGTCCTGCGACGCTGATCTGACAGCGCGCATAAAGTAAACGGCCCGGTCTGAGTGTCCCCCGGCTCAGACCGGGCCGTTTTGTTTCCGCTCGCCAAACAGGAGACACCTATGACCGCCCCACACGAGACCGATGATCCGCAAAAGGCCGAAACCGCCGATGTCCGCGAGCATTTTTCGCGCGACAAACCTTCAAACGGCGAACAGGGCGAAGCCTATGGCGACGAAAAAGACAGCAAGGACGAGCGGATGCAGCCCAAAACGCCGAACGGCAAGGGGCTGGCCAACGAACACTATGTCAAAAGCGATTCTGATCAACCGCGCGTCGCCGAGGAACCGGGCTCCTTAAGCGGCCGCAGCTAACCCCTGAGTCGCTATCGGCCATAGCAGATTTCACACGCGCGAAGGGGTACAGGCGCAACCAGAGCATTCGCCGAGCTATATGGTCGTCAGGCGAATTTGGATGCCACGGAACCGGGCTCATAATGTCTGGCGGGCTTCGAAGGGTTCGAGCTTTCAAACGCCTCACCCAAAATGCCCCTTGCCTCGGAGGACAGGGTAATTTTGTCATCTGACGCGCTGAAAAGCGTGAGCACTTGCGAGGCCCACGCCTCGACATTCTGGCTTCCGGAAGCGAGTTTCAGAGTTTGTGCGTAAGTTGCGTCAGAAACCGCGGACTTACCATCTGATTGCGCGGAAGCCAGATAGCGCCCCAGTTGATCCTGGGCGCGCAAGGTGGAGCGATATCCGTCGATGCTTGAATAGCGCTTGGTGCCTGTCAGCATGTCCGTCGGATTGACCTGAATAGTGAAATAGGTCTGCTGGTCTGTTTTCGACAAGCTGTCGAAGAACTTCAGTTGCATGCCTGCGACTTCGTCGCCGCGTCCGGCGGCAATCAGCGAGCCGGCCATTTGTGCTTCGCGTTGCTGGTAAGCCATGACCCGCTGAACGACGTCGCTTTGAACGGCTTGCTCGAAAAGGGCACCGCCAGCGCTATCCATACCCTTGGTTTGGCCATTACCAATCATAGTTCGCATCGCATCGAAAGCGGTCGCGCGCTCTGAATCGCTGTATGTGCCACTCGTGTCTGTAACGGTCGCGGCCAACTCAGCCCAACGGTCTTTGTTTTGAGCATAGGCAGATTGAGCGGCAGGTTGTTGAACCGCACTCGTATTCGTTGTGGCGCTGGTCACTTCCATAACGACGTCCTCCAGAAGAAAGTTAGCCAAGGGTAGAGTTCATAAGTTAACTCAGGGTTGATCTTTGAGGCTTTGTGAGTGGAGGTCGTCAAGTTGCCGATGGTCGCCGCATACGTATTCATCTGCCGGATGTCTGTTCGCCAATGGGCGCCTGTGTTTTCCTGCGTCAAAAGACAGGGAGACGGACAATGGTATTGAAATCGCTGATAGGCGCAGCGGTGGCGTGCGCGCTGCTGGCCACGACTGCGCAGGCGCAAACCGCCAAAATCGACGTATCGACGGTCGCCGCCCAGCCGCGCGACAATGGCCTGCCTGCCCACTGGAACCGCAGCGCCACCTTTATGGAGATATTCGTTCGTTCCTATCAGGACTCCGATGGCGACGGCATCGGGGATTTCAACGGCCTGACCTCGCGGCTCGACTATCTGCAAAGTCTGGGGGTGACCGGCATCTGGCTGATGCCCATGCACCCGTCGGCGGACAAGGATCACGGCTATGCCGTCAACGACTATCGCGCCGTCAATCCAGCCTATGGGACGATGGCGGATTTCGAGCGCTTTGTGGCCGAGGCGCACAAGCGCGGTATCGGCATCATCATCGACTATGTGATGAACCATTCGGCCAACGACAATCCGATCTTCCTCAGCGCCGCGAAATCCAAAACCTCGCCCTACCGCGACTGGTACATCTTCGCCGATAAGGACCCGAAGTGGGCGGGCTTTTCCTGGGGGCCGTGGCGGCAAAATAAGGTTGGCAAAGGCTATTTCTACGGCCTGTTCGACGATCAGATGCCAGACTTCAACCTGAAAAATCAGCGGGTGATCGACTATCACGCCGACAATTTCCGCTTCTGGCTGAACAAGGGCGTGGACGGCTTCCGCATCGACGCCGTGACCATGCTGGTCGAAAACGGCCCCACCGCCTATATGGATCAGCCGGAAAATATCGAGGTGCTGAAACAGGTCAATGCGGTGGTCAAGGCCTATCCCAACCGTTACCTGATCTGCGAAGCCTCCGAACAGCCCGCCCTTTATGCCGGTGAGGCCTGCACGAACTCTTTCGCCTTCGGCACGCAGAAGGAGATCAAGTCCAGCGCCCGCTACGGCAAGCTGTCGGCAAAGCTGGCGACGCAACTGGCCTCTGACAAGCGTCCCCTGATGCCACTGGTCCTGCAAAGCCACGACGCCTATGTCGGCGACCGCCTCATCAACGATCTTGACGCGGGCAGCTATCGCGTGGCGGCGGCCGTCTCGGTGCTGGCGTCTGACACGCCGTTTTCCTACTACGGCGAAGAGATCGGGCTGGCCAATAATGGCAAGTACGACGATCCCGGCCTGCGCGCCCCGATGAGTTGGGACGGCTCGGCCGGGCACGGCTTTACCACGGCGGCCAAACCCTATCGCGCTTATGCCACCAATGCCGCCACCCATAATGTCAGGTCGCAGACCGGCGAAGGCGGCAGCCTGCTGGAATACTACCGCGCCCTCTACCTGGCGCGGCAGACGCATCCTGTGCTGGCCGACGGGACGTTTACGCTTCTGTCGAAAGCCGGGGAGGAGACGCTTGTGTTCGCGCGTCAGAAGGCGGGGCAGAAGGGGCTGGTGTTCATCAACCTGTCCAACGCGCCTCAGACCTTTGAGACGAAGGGCGAGGGGGTGTGGGCTTCGGCACTGGACCTCGGTGCGCCGGCGCAACTGACGGCGCAGGGCGGCCAGCTGCGCCTTATCCTGCCGCCCAAGGGCGTGGCCGCCTATGTGGCGGCGGGCGTTCAGTCGTAACGCCCTTAGCCATGCCCACCTGTTCGCCCGCCTTTGGGGCGCTGGCGTGAATCCCGCTTGACCCGCCGGGGGGGCTCCTGTATAGCCCCCCAATCTTTTTTGAGGCGGGACCTGCAAGGGTCCGTTTTCAGAGCGATTGAGACAAGGGCCTGCGTGCCCGCCGTAACCCCCAAAGCGCGGGTTGCGGCTTTTGTGTTTGTCGTTTCCGATGCTTCTGAAGGCTACATCCCAACCGAGGTCGCCCGGCCAAACGGCACAGGCCTCCCCATCTAAGGCAAGAGATTAAATGCCCACGATTAACCAGCTTATCCGCAAGCCGCGCAAGCCGAACCCGAAGCGTAACAAGGTGCCGGCCCTGAAGGGCTCGCCCCAGCGTCGCGGCGTTTGTACGCGCGTTTACACCACGACCCCGAAGAAGCCGAACTCGGCTCTGCGTAAGGTCGCCAAGGTCCGTCTGACCTCCGGCATCGAATCGGTGTGCTACATCCCCGGCGTCGGCCACAACCTTCAGGAACACTCCGTGGTTCTGATCCGCGGCGGCCGCGTGAAGGACCTTCCGGGTGTCCGTTACCACATCCTGCGCGGCGTGCTCGACACGCAAGGCGTCAAGAACCGTAAGCAACGCCGTTCGCACTACGGTGCGAAGCGTCCGAAGTAAGGATAGAGACCTATGTCACGTCGTCACCGCGCAGAGAAGCGTGAAGTTCTGCCCGATCCCAAGTTCGGGGATCTGGTTGTCACCAAGTTCATGAACTACGTCATGTACGAAGGTAAGAAGGCCGTCGCCGAAAACATCGTTTACGGTGCCTTCGACATCCTCGAAGCCAAGAAGAAGGACGCAACTGCGGTCGAGACCTTCCATGCGGCTCTCGACAACGTCGCCCCGTCGATCGAAGTGCGTTCGCGCCGCGTCGGCGGTGCCACCTATCAGGTGCCCGTCGAAGTCCGTCCGGACCGTCGCCGTGCGCTCGCCATCCGCTGGCTGGTCAACGCCGCGCGCAAGCGTGGTGAAAACACCATGACCGAAAAGCTGGCCGGTGAGCTGCTCGACGCCTCCAACAACCGCGGCACCGCGGTCAAGAAGCGCGAAGACACGCACAAGATGGCCGAAGCCAACCGCGCGTTCGCGCACTACCGCTGGTAATTCCTTGCGGGACAGGGCTGTCACGGTCCTGTCAAAAAAGGTCTATAAGGCGCGGGCGACTTTGTTCATTAAGTCTCCCGCGCTTACGCATAGTGCCTACACACTTTTTTTAAATCCCCTTTTTGTCTGAGGCCCGTACAATGCCCCGCAGTCACAAAATCGAGGACTACCGTAACTTTGGTATCATGGCGCACATCGACGCCGGCAAGACCACGACCACGGAACGTATCCTCTACTATACCGGCAAGAGCCACAAGATCGGCGAAGTCCACGATGGCGCTGCCACCATGGACTGGATGGAGCAGGAGCAGGAGCGCGGCATCACCATCACGTCCGCCGCGACGACCGCCTTCTGGCAAGGCAAGCGCCTGAACATTATCGACACGCCGGGCCACGTGGACTTCACCATCGAAGTCGAGCGTTCGCTCCGCGTCCTCGACGGCGCTGTGGCCGTGCTTGACGGTAACGCCGGTGTTGAGCCGCAAACCGAAACCGTCTGGCGTCAGGCCGACAAGTACAACGTGCCGCGTATCGTCTTCGTCAACAAGATGGACAAGATCGGCGCCGACTTCGACAAGTCGGTCGAGTCGATCCGCGACCGTCTGGGCGCCAAGGCTGTGCCGATTCAGTTCCCGATCGGTTCGGAATCCTCGCTGAAGGGCCTTGTGGACGTTGTCCGCATGAAGGCCGTGGTGTGGGACAATGACGGTCTGGGCGCGTCGTACCACGACGAAGAGATCCCGGCGGATCTGGTCGAAAAGGCCAACGAAGCCCGTCAGTACCTCATCGACAACGCCGTCGAACTCGACGACGAGGCGATGGAAGCCTATCTCGAAGGCAATGAGCCCTCGGAAGAAACCCTGAAAAAGTGCATCCGTAAGGCGGTTCTGACTTCGGCCTTCTTCCCGATCCTCTGCGGTTCGGCGTTCAAGAACAAGGGCGTTCAGACGCTGCTCGACGCCGTTGTGGACTATCTGCCGTCGCCGGTCGATATCCCCGCGACCAAGGGCATCGACTACAAGACCGAAGAAGAAGTCACCCGTAAGGCCTCGGACGATGAACCCCTGTCGGTTCTGGCGTTCAAGATCATGGACGACCCCTTCGTTGGTTCGCTGACCTTCTGCCGCATCTATTCGGGCAAGCTGGAAACCGGCATGGGCCTGCTCAACTCGACGCGCGACAAGCGTGAGCGTGTTGGTCGTATGCTGCTCATGCACTCCAACAACCGCGAAGACATCAAGGAAGCCTATGCCGGTGACATCGTTGCTCTGGCAGGCCTCAAGGACACCCGCACGGGCGACACGCTCTGCGATCCGCTGAAGTCGCCGGTCATCCTGGAGCGCATGGAGTTCCCGGCCCCGGTTATCGAAATCGCCGTCGAGCCCAAGTCGAAGGCCGACCAGGAAAAGCTGGGCGTTGCCCTGTCGAAGCTGGCCGCCGAAGACCCGTCCTTCACCGTTTCGACCGACCACGAGTCGGGCCAGACGATCCTGAAGGGCATGGGCGAACTGCACCTCGACATCAAGATCGACATCCTGAAGCGCACCTATAAGGTCGAAGCCAATATCGGCGCGCCGCAGGTGGCCTATCGCGAATCGATCACCCGCAAGGCGGAAATCGACTACACGCACAAGAAGCAAACCGGTGGTACGGGTCAGTTCGCCCGCATCAAGCTGGTGTTCGAACCGGGCGAACCGGGTACGGGCTTCGTGTTCGAGTCGGCCATCGTCGGCGGCGCGGTGCCGAAGGAATATATTCCGGGCGTCACCAAGGGCCTCGAATCGGCCAAGGAAAACGGTCTGCTGGCCGGCTTCCCGCTGATCGACTTCAAGGCCACCCTGATCGACGGCGCCTACCACGACGTTGACTCGTCGGTCCTGGCCTTCGAAATCGCTTCTCGCGCCGCCTTCAAGGAACTGCGCGAAAAGGGCGGCCCGAAGCTGCTTGAGCCGATCATGAAGGTCGAAGTAGTGACTCCGGAAGAGTATCTGGGTTCGGTCATCGGCGACCTCAACGGTCGTCGCGGCATGATCCAGGGTCAGGACATGCGCGGTAACGCCATCGTCGTTGACGCCTTCGTTCCGCTGGCGAACATGTTCGGTTACGTGAATACCCTGCGTGGTATGTCGCAAGGCCGTGCGCAGTTCACCATGGTGTACGACCACTACGAGCCCGTGCCGCAGCACGTCGCCGACGAAGTGATCAAGAAGTACGCCTAAAAACCATTTGGCCCGTAGCAAAGACTATGCTACGGGCCTTCCCCACTGCGCCCCGAACCGGAAATCCGCAAGGATGACGACACGGATTTCCGGGGCGGAGTGCTCCCAAGTTTCCAACCCCTAACCGAGTGAAGGCCCGCATATTTGCGGGGATTTGAAATGGCCAAGGAAAAATTTAACCGCACGAAGCCGCACTGCAACATCGGCACCATTGGTCACGTTGACCACGGCAAGACCACCCTGACCGCCGCGATCACGATGACGCTGGCTAAGTCGGGCGGCGCGACTGCCAAGAAGTACGAAGACATCGACGCCGCTCCGGAAGAAAAGGCCCGCGGCATCACGATCAACACGGCCCACGTTGAGTATGAGACGGAAAACCGTCACTACGCTCACGTTGACTGCCCGGGTCACGCCGACTACGTGAAGAACATGATCACCGGTGCCGCTCAGATGGACGGCGCTATCCTGGTTGTGTCGGCCGCTGACGGCCCGATGCCGCAAACCCGTGAACACATCCTGCTCGCCCGTCAGGTTGGCGTGCCGGCTCTGGTCGTGTTCATGAACAAGGTTGACCTGGTTGACGACGAAGAGCTGCTTGAGCTCGTCGAAATGGAAGTTCGTGAACTTCTGTCGTCCTACCAGTTCCCGGGCGACGATATCCCCATCACCAAGGGCTCGGCCAAGGCCGCGACCGATGGCGTGAACCCGGAAATCGGCGAAACCCAGATCCTCGCTCTGATGAAGACCGTGGACGAGTACATCCCGCAGCCGGCTCGCCCGGTTGACCAGCCCTTCCTGATGCCGGTCGAAGACGTGTTCTCGATCTCGGGCCGTGGTACGGTTGTGACCGGCCGCGTTGAGCGCGGTATCGTGAAGGTCGGTGAAGAAGTCGAAATCGTCGGCATCCGTCCGGTTCAGAAGACGACCTGCACGGGCGTCGAAATGTTCCGCAAGCTGCTCGACCAGGGTGAAGCCGGTGACAACGTCGGCGTTCTGCTGCGCGGCACGAAGCGTGAAGACGTTGAGCGCGGTCAGGTTCTCTGCAAGCCGGGCTCGATCACCCCGCACACGAAGTTCGTGGCCGAAGCCTACATCCTGACCAAGGAAGAAGGCGGCCGTCACACCCCGTTCTTCACCAACTACCGTCCGCAGTTCTACTTCCGCACGACCGATGTGACCGGCATCGTGACGCTGAAGGAAGGCGTTGAGATGATCATGCCGGGCGACAACGCCGAGCTGAACGTCGAACTGATCACCCCGATCGCCATGGAAGAGAAGCTCCGCTTCGCTATCCGTGAAGGTGGCCGCACCGTCGGCGCCGGCGTTGTGGCGAAGATCCTTGCTTAATTGCAAAGGTCTCGGACCCTGTTCTTAACCGGGCAGGGACAACACCGATCAGACTAAAGAAAACCCCCTGAGGCAACTCAGGGGGTTTTTAATTGTGTGCTGGCAAGCGTCCATTTCCGCAAGATCGGGAACGACGCCCCGCACAGACCGTGGCACAGTGAGGCCTGATGTATTCAGGGGAGCCTTATATGACCGCTCAATCTCAACTGACGCCGTCCGTTGACTATGCTCAGCGCATCGACCGCGTGTTAAAACACCTTGAAGTCAGTGATTTCACAGAGGCCCCTGACCTCGACGCAATGGCCGCCATTGCGGCCTTGTCGCCCTTTCATTTTCATCGGGTGTATCGCCTGATGACGGGTGAGACGCCGGCGGAAACGATCCGGCGTATCCGTCTGGCGCGGGCGACGAGCGCTCTTCAACACTCTATCGGGGAGGCGACACAGGCGGCGGGTTATGCGACGTCGCAAGCCTTTGCCCGCGCCCTGAAAGCCGAAACCGGCCATACGGCCAGCGAGATACGTCAGTCCGAGTCCCTGCGCGAAGGCCTGAGCCATCAGTTGCGACGCCCGGCGATTACACAGTCTCCGCTGGCGGTTGAAATCGTCGAAGCCGAACCCCTGACGCTTACCGCTTTGCGCAACACCGGAGCCTATCCGGAACTGAACGCCGTCTATCAGCATTTGTTCGATCTGGTGTTCTCGCAATTGTCTATGGAACACCTTGCGGGCCTTTATGGCTATCAGCATGACGATCCGCGGCACACACCTCCGGAACACTGCCGTGCCGAAGTCGCGGTCGATGTCGGCGGTAAGGGGGCGTTGATTGAAGACCTGTATCACATCGTTGTGCCCGGCGGCCTCTATGCCCGCCTGCGTCACTTGGGCGATTATGATGCGGTCCAGCCGACGATGGATGCGCTCTACCTCGCGGCTATAGATGCCGGTTACGCACTGGCTGACCAGCCGCTGCACCTGCATTTCCTTGATGATCCGGAAGAGGTAGCGACAGCGGAATTACGTTGCGATCTGTACCTGCCGTTGTTTGTTAACCCTTCGGCTTAGGCCAATATCAACCTTATCACTGTACACCCGGTTGCATACACGCACTGGGGAGCCGAATGGCCAGACTGACACGCATCGAAAGCGTCGCGCCCGAAGCGCTTACGCCCGAAGATATTGCAGCCTGGGAAGGGTTTACCTCGCGGCGTCCTGATCTGATCGGACCCTATTTCGACGTGCGCTACGTCATCGACATCGGGCAAAGCGTGCCGGATGCCCATATCGCCCGTCTTTATGATGAGCAGGGGCAGATCGCGGGCTATCTGCCCTATCAGGTGCGCGGTCGCACGCTTCAGCCGCTGGGCGCGCCGCTGACTGACTATCACGGTGTCATTGCCGATACCGGGTTTGTCATGGACTACCCGCTGCTGCTGCGAAGCCTCAAGGCGCACCGGCTCGAATTCATGGGTTGGGTAGGGGAGATGACGGCCGATAATGTCCACGCCCGCACCATTGAGGCCATCACTCAGATTGCCGACCTGAGCGACGGTTATGACGCCTATCTGGCGCGTCAGAAGGCGCAGCATCACAAGTTTTATAAAAATGTCGGCCGCTGCCAGCGCAATGTCGAAAAGGACTTCGGCGGCTTCGCCTTCAGCTTTGAACGCGTCACGCCCGACCTGCTGCAATGGGTTATCGACCAGAAGCGCCAGCAATATAGTCGCTCCGGCATGCACGACGTGTTCGGTTGCGGCTGGACGCTCAACCTGCTGAGCCAGCTCGCCAAACGTCAGGACGAGGGGTTCGGTCTGAGGGTAGGGGTATTCCGCGATGTCAGCGGAGCTGAACCGGTACTGGTGGCGGCGGAAATCTGCCTGATGCGCGACACCTGCGTGCATTTCTGGTTCCCGGCCTACGCCGAAAGCTATTATCGCTACAGTCCCGGCATTCTGCTGTCGCTGCGCATCATGCAGCACGTGGCGGAGATGGGGGTGACCCAGATTGATTTCGGCGCGGGCGGCGAATGCTACAAACACACCCTGACCTCCCCGGCGCGGGTGTGCCTTGAGGGCACGATCGAGTCGCGCACCAGCCTGATGACCGTGCTGGTCGATGCGGTGGTGGCCCTGTCGCCTGCCGCGCGTGAAAAGCTGGGGGGCATCCGCCTCAGCCTGCAACGCCGTCTGCGCACCATCCGCGCCTGTGAAACCGAGCCCAAGGGCAAACGCGACGCTTTTCAGGCGCTGTTTCGTCGTGGTATAAGCCGCCTGCGCACCCCGGCGCCCGCCGTAAACGACATAGCGGCTTAAACTCGCAAAGAATTATAGTTGCAGGGGTTGACGCGGGGCGACTCCTTCGGCATATACGCCACCTCTGTTGGATCGGCCGTGAGGTTCACGCTTCATACGCGGTCCGCATATTACGAAATTAAGTCGGCGGCCTCGTCTTTATATATAAGGTGACGCTTCCAGACTTTCCGAATGGCCACGCAGCTCACGCTGCGCGGCTTTGTTTTTGCGGATAACGCGTCGGTCTCTGTTCCGGGATCGAAGCTGGTCTTTGAAATGGTTCAACGGACGCGGGATACGCAACCCCTTAACTTGGAATAAGAGCGATATGGATCGTCAGAATATCCGCATCAGGCTCAAGGCCTTCGATCACCGCGTGCTGGACCATTCCACACGTGAAATCGTGAACACGGCCAAGCGCACCGGTGCTACCGTCCGGGGGCCGATCCCCCTGCCGACGCTGATTGAGCGCTTCACCGTGAACCGTTCGCCGCACGTCGATAAGAAGTCCCGTGAACAGTTCGAAATCCGCACGCACAAGCGCGTGCTGGACATCGTCGATCCCACCCCGCAGACCGTTGACGCGCTGATGAAGCTCGACCTGTCCGCCGGTGTGGACGTCGAGATCAAGATTTAAGGGGCCCGGTCATGAGAACAGGTCTCCTCGCCAAAAAGCTCGGCATGACGCGTTATTTCGACGCGCAAGGCCAGCACGTCCCCGTCACCGTCCTTTCGCTCGAAGGCTGCCAGGTTGTGGCCCAGCGCACGAAGGACAAGGACGGCTACACCGCCCTGCAACTGGGTGCCGGCACCCGCAAGGCCAAGAACGTTTCCAAGCCTGAGCGTGAACGCTTCGCCAAGGCTCAGGTTGAGCCCAAGGCCATCCTGTCTGAGTTCCGCGTCTCCGAAGACGCCCTCGTCGAAGTCGGCGCTGAATTTTCGGCCGATCACTTCGTCGAAGGTCAGCGCGTTGACATTCAGGGCACGACCATCGGTAAGGGTTTTGCCGGTGCCATGAAGCGCTGGAACTTCGGCGGTATGCGCGCCACCCACGGTGTGTCGGTCTCGCACCGCGCCCACGGTTCGACGGGTAACCGTCAGGATCCGGGCCGCACCTTCCCCGGCAAGAAGATGGCTGGTCACTATGGTGTGGAAACCGTCACGACGCTCAACCTCGAAGTCGTTCGCATCGACGCCGAGCGCGGCCTGATCTTCATCCGTGGCGCTGTGCCCGGTGCGGAAGGCTCGTTCGTCAAGATCCGCGACGCCGTGAAGAAGTCGGCCCCGCAGGCTCTGCCGTTCCCGGCCGGCCTCAAGAAGGCGGCTGCCGCTCCGGCTCAAGCTGAGGAAGCGCCCGCTCAAGAAGAGGGTGCTGAATAATCATGAAACTCGACGTTATCACTCTCGACAACGGCACGGCCGGTTCGGTTGACGTCTCTGACGCCGTTTTCGGCCTCGAAGAGATCCGCAACGACATCCTGGCCCGCGTCGTCAACTGGCAACTGGCCAAGCGCCGCGCCGGTACGCACAAGGTTCAGACCCGCAACGAGAATTCTCGCACGGGTAAGAAGATGTACAAGCAGAAGGGCTCCGGCGGCGCTCGTCACGGTTCGCGCCGTGCGCCGCAATTCGTCGGCGGCTCGCGCGCCTTCGGTCCGGTCGTTCGCTCGCACGCCTTCGACCTGCAAAAGAAGGTCCGCGCTCTGGGTCTGCGTCACGCCCTGTCCTCGAAGGCCAAGGCCGGTGCGCTGATCGTCCTCGATCAGGCCACGCTCGACTCGGCCAAGACCGCCGCGCTTCGTGCCAAGTTCGAAACGCTGGGCCTGAAGAACGCTCTCATCATCGCGGGCCCGGAAGTTGACACCAACTTCGCGCTTGCTTCGCGCAACATCCCGAACATCGACGTCCTGCCGTCGGCTGGTCTGAACGTTTATGACGTTCTGCGCCGCCACACGCTGGTTCTGACGAAGTCGGCGGTGGAAGCGATCGAAGCCCGCTTCAAAGTGGAGGCCTAAGTTATGGCTGCTACTATCCGCAATTACGACGTCATCCTGGCGCCGCACATCACCGAAAAGGCGACCGTTCTGTCTGAACAGAACAAGGTGGTCTTCAAGGTGTCGCTCGACTCCTCGAAGGATGAGATCGCCTCGGCCGTTGAAGCCCTCTTCAACGTCAAGGTCGTCAAGGTGAACACGGTTGTCACGAAGGGCAAGACCAAGCGCTTCAAGGGCATCATGGGCCGTCGCAACGATGTCAAGAAGGCGATTGTCACCCTCGAAGAGGGCCAATCCATCGACATCACCACCGGTCTGTAAGGAGAGGATTGAACAATGGCTTTGAAGCAATTCAACCCCACCTCGCCCGGTCGTCGCGAACTGGTTCTCGTTGACCGTTCCGAGCTGCACAAGGGCCGTCCTGAGAAGGCTCTGGTCGAAGGTCTCACCAAGTCCGGCGGCCGTGGTGCCGGCGGTCGCGTGGCCGTCCGCTTCCGTGGCGGCGGCGCCAAGAAGCTCTATCGCATCATCGACTTCAAGCGTCGCAAGTTCGACGTGGCCGGTACGGTGGAGCGTCTGGAGTATGACCCGAACCGCACCGCCTTCATCGCGCTGATCAACTATGCCGACGGCGAAAAGGCCTATATCCTGGCCCCGCAACGCCTCAAGGCCGGTGACACCATCATCGCCTCGGAAAAGGTGGACGTGAAGCCGGGTAACGCCGCGCCGCTGCGTTCGCTGCCGGTCGGTACGATCATCCACAATGTCGAGCTGAAGCCCATGAAGGGTGGTCAGCTGGCCCGTTCGGCTGGGGCCTATGCCCAGCTCGTTGGCCGTGACGCCGGTTACGCCCAGATCCGTCTGGGTTCGGGTGAACTGCGCATGGTGCTCGACACCTGCATGGCCACCGTCGGTGCCGTGTCCAACCCGGACCACATGAACGAAAGCCTGGGTAAGGCTGGTCGCGCCCGTCACAAGGGCTGGCGTCCGCACGTTCGTGGTGTGGCCATGAACCCGATCGACCACCCGCACGGTGGTGGTGAAGGCCGCACCTCGGGCGGTCGTAACCCGGTCACCCCGTGGGGCAAGCCCACCAAGGGCCGCAAGACCCGTACCAACAAAGCGACGGATAAGTTCATCATCCGCTCGCGTCACCTCAAGAAGGCTCGCTAATCCATGGCTCGCTCCGTATGGAAAGGTCCCTTTGTCGATGGCCACCTTCTTAAGAAGGCGGAAGCGGCTCAGGCCGGCGGTCGCAAGGACGTCATCAAGACGTGGTCGCGCCGCTCTGTCATCATGCCCCAGTTTGTGGGGCTCACCTTTGGTGTTTATAACGGTCAGAAGCACGTGCCGGTGCTGGTGTCGGAAGACATGGTCGGCATGAAGCTCGGTGAATTTTCGCCTACGCGGAACTTCCCGGGTCACGCCGCTGACAAGAAGGCGAAGAGGAAGTAAGCCATGTCGCAAACGTCCAATCCTCGCCGCGTAAAGCCGACCGAAGCCCGCGCCAAGCTGGTCTCCATCCGCATCAGCCCTTACAAGCTGAACCTGGTGGCCCAGTCGATCCGCGGCCTGAAGGTCCAGCGCGCGCTCAACGAGCTTGAGTTCTCGCATAAGCGCATCGCCGGCGACGTTCGCAAGGCCCTGTATTCGGCGATCTCCAACGCCGAAAACAACCACAACCTCGACATCGACAACCTGTTTGTCGCCGAGGCCTATGTGGGCAAGAACATCGTCATGAAGCGCTTTGCGTCCCGCGCCCGCGGTCGCTCGTCGCGTATCCTGAAGCCCTTCTCGGAACTGACCATCGTCGTCCGTGAACTTGGTCAAGAGGCTGCCTAATGGGTCAGAAAGTCAATCCGATCGGTCTGCGCCTTGGCGTCAACCGTACCTGGGACTCGCGCTGGTTCGCCGCCCGTCAGGAATATGCGAAGCTGCTGCACCAGGACCTGAAGATCCGTAAGGAACTGAAGGAAAAGCTGAACGCCGCCGGCGTGTCGCGCATCATCATCGAGCGTCCGCACAAGAAGTGCCGCATCACCATCTATGCCGCCCGTCCGGGCGTGGTGATCGGCAAGAAGGGTGCCGACATCGACAAGCTGCGTAAGGACATCTCGGCCCTCACCGAAGGCGAAGTGTTCCTGAACCTGGTCGAAGTCCGCAAGCCGGAAGTCGATTCGCAACTGGTCGCCGAATCCATCGCTCAGCAGCTGGAGCGCCGCGTGGCCTTCCGCCGCGCCATGAAGCGTTCGATCCAGTCGGCCATGCGTCTGGGCGCCAAGGGCATCCGTATGAACCTGTCGGGTCGTCTCGGCGGGGCGGAAATCGCCCGTATGGAATGGTACCGTGAAGGTCGCGTTCCGCTGCACACCCTGCGTGCGGACATCGACTTCGGCTTTGCCGAAGCCCTGACCACCTACGGCATCATCGGCGTCAAGGTGTGGATCTTCAAGGGCGAAGTCCTTGAGCACGATCCGATGGCCCAGGACAAGCGCTGGTCGCAGGAAGCCTCGGGCCCGTCGTCGAACGAGCGTCCGGAGCGCGGTGAGCGTAACAACCGTGGCCCGCGCCGCGATCGCAACAATAAGGAGGCCTGATCGCTATGCTGCTTCCTAAGCGCACAAAATACCGTAAGGCCTTCAAGGGCCGCATCCACGGTAATGCCAAGGGCGGCTACACGCTGAACTTTGGTTCCTATGGTCTGAAGACGGTCGAGCCTGAGCGCCTGACCGCCCGTCAGATCGAAGCCGCCCGTCGGGCCATCACGCGTCAAATGAAGCGTCAGGGCCGCGTCTGGATTCGTATCTTCCCGGACCTGCCCGTGACGGGCAAGCCCGCCGAAGTCCGGATGGGTTCCGGTAAGGGTTCCGTGGATTACTGGGCGGCCCGCGTGGCCCCCGGCCGTATCCTGTTTGAAATCGACGGCGTCGCGGACGACATCGCCCGTGAAGCTCTGCGCCTCGGCGCGGCCAAGCTGCCGGTTCGTACCCGCGTCGTGACCCGTCTCGACGCCGGCATTGCGGCGGAGTAAGGACCATGACCAAGATTGCCGACCTGCGGGGCAAGACCCCCGATCAGCTTCAGGAAGAACTGCTGAACCTCAAGAAGGAACAGTTCAACCTTCGTTTCCAGAAGGCCACTGGCCAGCTGGAGAAGACCCACCGTGTGAACGAAGTCCGCAAGGACATCGCGCGCATCAAGTCGCTTCTGACCACTCAGAAGTCTGCCTAAAGGAATAGACCATGCCCAAGCGCATTCTTGAAGGTCTGGTTGTTTCTGACAAGGGCAACAAGACCATCGTCGTGAAGGTCGAGCGTACCGTTCTGCACCCGGTTCTGAAGAAGCCGGTTCGCGTTTCGAAGCGCTACCACGCTCACGATGAGAACAACACCTACAAGGCTGGCGAAGTCGCTCGTATCATCGAGTGCGCGCCGAAGTCCAAGCTGAAGACCTGGGAAGTGCTTCCCAAGGATGCAGCCTAAGACATCAGAGACCCGGAGGGCTGTTTAGAGCCGTCCGGGTTTCGGTCTTTTGACATTTGTGATCCGGTTCCGCCTGCCTTCGGGATTTTGCGGAATACCCTTCGCAGACGTTGAACCGGAGACATGCTCACGGAACCTCCACCCCAAACGGGCGGAACGGCTTCGTTGAGCATTTTTCTGTTTGCTTATTCGGAGGAAATAGGGTTTAAGGCCCGCTTCCTCGGAATCCTCAGTCGTCTTCGCGGAAGTCTGCACCCGAAAGGGTGGGGGCCTTTCGCGAGATTTTGGAAAGTTTGAATTATGATTCAGATGCAAACTAATCTGGACGTTGCCGATAATTCGGGCGCGCGCCGGGTCATGTGCATCAAGGTGTTGGGCGGCTCCAAGCGCCGTTACGCCTCGGTGGGTGACCTGATCGTCGTCTCGGTTAAGGAAGCGATCCCCCGTGGCCGCGTGAAGAAGGGTGACGTTCTGCGCGCCATCGTCGTGCGCACCTCGAAAGACATCCAGCGCAAGGACGGTTCGGTTATCCGTTTCGACACCAACGCCGCTGTGATCGTGAACAAGTCGGGCGAGCCCATCGGCACCCGTATCTTCGGGCCGGTTCCGCGCGAGCTGCGCGCCAAGAACCACATGAAGATCATCTCGCTGGCGCCGGAGGTCCTCTAATGGCTGCGAAGGTTAAGAAGGGCGACAAGGTCGTCGTCCTGACAGGCAAGGACAAGGGCCGCACCGGCACCGTCCTGAAGGTTCTCCCGACCGAGAACCGCGTCGTCGTTCAGGGTATCAACGTTGTTCAGCGCCACACGCGCGCTTCGCAAACGAACCCGCAAGGCGGCATCATCAACAAAGAAGCCTCGCTTCACCTTTCGAACGTCGCCGTGGCTGATGCCAATGGCAAGCCGACCCGCGTCGGTTTCCGCGTCGAAGGCGACAAGAAGGTGCGCTTCGCCAAGAGCACCGGTGAGGTCATCAATGGCTGATCAAGCTTATACCCCGCGCCTCAAGGCCGTTTATCTGGAAAAGATCCGCGCGGCGCTGAAGGAAGAGTTCGGCTACACCAACGAAATGCAGGTCCCCAAGCTCGACAAGATCGTCGTGAACATGGGTATCGGCGAAGCCGTTGCCGACTCCAAGAAGGTCAAGGCCGCGATTGCGGACCTGGCCGCTATCACCGGTCAGAAGCCGGCTGAAACCAAGGCCCGTAAGTCTATCGCCGGCTTCAAGCTGCGCGAAGGCATGGTGATCGGCGCCAAGGTAACGCTGCGCAAGCACCGTATGTATGAATTCCTGGACCGCCTGATCACGATCGCGCTGCCGCGCGTGAAGGACTTCCGCGGCCTGAACGGTAACTCCTTCGACGGTCGTGGCAACTACGCCATGGGCCTGAAGGAACACATCGTGTTCCCGGAAATCAACTACGATCAGATCGACCAGATGTGGGGCATGGACATTGTTGTCTGCACCACGGCGAAGAGCGACAAGGAAGCCAAGGCTCTCCTGAAGCACTTCCAGTTCCCGTTCGTTTCGTAAGGGGAAAGGTACAGAACAATGGCTAAGAAATCGGCTGTAAACCGTAACGAGATGGTCAAGAAGCTCGTTGACAAATACGCTGCCAAGCGCGCTGCGCTCAAGGCTGCGGCTGTTGACGAATCCCTTCCGCTGGAAGAGCGCTTCGAAGCTCGCCTCGCCCTCGCCAAGCTGCCCCGCAACTCGGCGCCCACCCGCATCCGCAACCGCTGCGAAGTCACCGGACGTCCGCGCGCCTTCTATCGCAAGCTCAAGATGAGCCGCGTCAGCCTGCGCAAGCTGGCCAATGAAGGCCAGATCCCCGGCATGACCAAGGCCAGCTGGTAAGGGAAGATCACACAACATGTTCATCTCTGATCCCCTGAGCGATATGATCGCCCGCATCAAGAACGCCGCCCAGCGCAGCCGTTCCAAGGTGCTCACCCCCGCGTCCAAGCTGCGCGCCCGCGTGCTCGACGTCCTTAAGGACGAAGGCTATATCCGCGGTTACGAGCTGCTCGAAGTGCCGGGTGAATTCCCGCAGTTTGAAATCGAACTGAAGTACTTCGATGGTCAGCCGGTCATCGCGGAAATCGCCCGCGTGTCCAAGCCCGGCCGTCGCGTCTATTCGTCGATCAAAGATCTGAAGCCGATCAAAAACGGCCTTGGCATCGCGATCCTGTCCACGCCCAAGGGCGTCCTGTCTGACACCGCTGCCCGCGAACTGAACGTCGGTGGCGAAGTCCTCTGCCGCGTCTACTAAGACCGGCGGGACTTACTTAAGACCATAGGAACACATAATGTCTCGTATTGGGAAAAAGGCCATTGCTGTACCGAAGGGCGTGACCATCACGCTCGTCGGTCAGGCCATCACGGTTAAGGGGCCCAAGGGCCAGCTCAACTGGACCGTGGTTGAAGAAATCGAAGTCACGCACGAAGCCGACAACCTGTCGGTCGCCCCGCGTGGCGAAACCGCTCGCCACCGTGCGATGTGGGGTCTGTCGCGCACGCTCATCGCCAACATGGTGAAGGGCGTGACCGAGGGCTTCGAGTCGAACCTGGAACTGGTCGGCGTTGGTTACCGCGCCGCCATGAAGGGCAACAACCTCGAACTGTCGCTCGGCTTCTCGCACCCGGTCGAAGTGGCTCCGCCTGCCGGCGTCACCTTCGTCGTGCCGAAGCAGACTGAAATCAAGATCCAGGGCATCGACAAGCAGGTCGTCGGCGAACTCGCCGCCAAGATCCGCAAGATTCGTCCGCCTGAGCCGTACAAGGCCAAGGGTGTCCGTTACGCCGGCGAGAAGGTTCGCCGCAAGGAAGGGAAGAAGAAGTAAGCCATGGCTCTCTCTCCTCGTGAACAAATGGCTCGTCGGGCGCAACGCAACCGCACCCGCCTCAAGAGCCTCTCCAACGGCCGCCCGCGTCTGTCGGTCTTCCGTTCGGATAAGAACATCTACGCTCAGGTCATCGACGATGCGAAGGGCGTCACCGTTGCAGCCGCTTCGTCGCTCGAAACGGCTGCCAAGCGTGGATCGAACGCCGCCTCCGCCACCGAAGTGGGTAAGCTGGTCGCCCAGCGCGCCATTGAGGCCGGTATCAAGGACGTTGTCTTTGACCGCGGCGGTTACATCTATCACGGCCGGGTGAAGGCGTTGGCAGATGCCGCGCGCGAAGCCGGTCTCAACTTCTAAGGGGTACGTTCAATGGCTCGTCCCAGCGAAAACCGCAACGATCGTCGCGAACGCACCGAAGAACCTTCGGAGTTTGTCGAAAAGCTCGTTCACATCAACCGCGTCGCCGCCACCGTGAAGGGTGGCCGTCGCTTCAGCTTCGCTGCTCTGATGGTCGTTGGTGACCAAAAGGGCCGCGTCGGCTTCGGTCATGGCAAGGCGCGCGAAGTGCCGGAAGCCATCCGCAAGGCGACCGAAGAAGCCAAGAAGTCGATGGTTCGCATCCCGCTGCGCGAATCCCGCACCCTGCACCACGACGGTTACGGCCGTTGGGGCGCCGGCAAGATCCAGCTCCGCGCGGCCCCTCCGGGCACCGGCGTGATCGCGGGTGGTCCGATGCGTGCCGTGCTCGAAACCCTGGGCGTCTCTGACGTCGTGGGCAAGTCGCTCGGTTCGTCGAACCCCTACAACATGGTGCGCGCCACCTTCGAAGCTCTGAAGGTGCAGTCTTCGCCCCGTCAGATCGCCGCCAAGCGCGGTAAGAAGGTTGGCGACATCCTGACGCGTCGCAACGATGGCGCTTCGTCGCCTGAATCGATCGAGGGCTAATCATCATGGCTCAAGTCACTGTCAAGCAAACCGGCAGCCCCATCCGCCGCACCAAGGACCAGCGCGCCACGCTCGCCGGTCTCGGTCTCAACAAGATGGGCCGTGTCTCGACTCTGGAGGATACTCCTTCGGTGCGCGGTATGATCGCCAAGGTCGCTCACCTCATCGAGATCGTTGAGTAAGCGGCTCTGCCGAGATTAAAACAAAGACGCCCCGGCCTCCGTGTCGGGGCGTTTTGCTATTTATGAGAGCCGTATTTCTTAACGGTTTCCGTTTTTCCAGCCGAGTTGGCCTTAGCGCCAGCGCATCTTATCAAGAAAGGCATCCCAGATGACCAAGCTGAATGAAATCCGTGACAATGAAGGCGCCACCAAGGGCCGTATGCGCGTTGGCCGTGGCCCCGGTTCGGGCAAGGGCAAGACGTCCGGTCGCGGTGTAAAGGGCCAGAAGTCGCGTACCGGCGTGTCGCTGCTGGGCTTCGAAGGCGGTCAGATGCCGCTGTACATGCGTATGCCGAAGCGTGGCTTCAACAAGCGCAACCGCGCCGAATACGCCGAAGTCAACCTGTGGCGTCTGCAACAGGCTGTGGACGCGGGCAAGCTCGACGCTTCCGCGACCATCGACGCCGCCGCTCTGAAGGCCGCTGGTGTTATCCGTCGTGAACTCGACGGCGTGCGCCTGCTGGGCGAGGGCGAGCTGACGGCCAAGCTGAGCCTGTCGGTCTATTCGGCCACCGCTTCGGCGGTCAAGGCGGTCGAAGCTGCGGGCGGTTCGGTCGCTCAGGCGCGTCCGGCCAAGACCGAAGCCTAAGTCAAAATGTCACGCACCCTGATCTTTCGGGATCAGGGTGCGGCATTTTCGGTTTCGCTTCCCCATATGCGACCAAAGCCGGAGGTCACTCGCTTTGACAACGGCTTGCGGGGCCCGTAAGGGTGGTACAGACAGGACGGAATCATGCGTTTCGTCCGCGACTTGAGGTTTTCATGGCATCTGCGGCTGAACAATTAGCGGCCAATCTGAACTTCAGCGCCTTTGCCAAGGCGACGGAGCTTCATAAGCGTCTTCTCTTCACTCTCGGCGCGCTGATCGTCTATCGTCTGGGGACCTATATCCCCATTCCGGGCATCGATCTGGCGGCGTTCGAGCGGGCCTTTTCGGGCCAGTCCCAGGGCATTCTGGGCATGTTCAACATGTTCTCCGGCGGTGCCGTTGAGCGCATGGCGATTTTCGCCCTGAACATCATGCCGTATATTTCGGCGTCGATCATCGTTCAGCTGATGGGTTCGGTCTATGCACCGTGGGAAAAGCTGCGCAAGGAAGGCGGCGAAGCCGGCCGCAAGCAGCTCAACCAGTATACCCGCTATCTGACGCTCATTCTGGCGCTGGTTCAATCCTTCTCCATCGCCGCCGGGATGCAGGCGTCGGGTCTGGCGCTCGATCCGGGGCCGATGTTCCTCATTTCTTCGGTCGTCACCCTGACGGGCGGGACCCTGTTCCTGATGTGGCTGGGTGAGCAGATCACGGCGCGCGGCGTCGGTAATGGTACCTCGCTGATTATCTTTGCGGGTATCGTCGCGGTTCTGCCGCGCACCATCGGCAACCTGCTGGCGCTGGCCAAGGAAGGCCAGATCAATGCTGGCGTCCTGCTGCTGATCGTGCTGGTTCTGGTCGCGGCCATCGTCTTTATCGTCTTCATGGAACGCTCGCAGCGTCGTCTGCTGGTGCAGTATCCGAAGCGTCAGGTCGGTAACCGCGTCATGGGTGGCGAATCGTCCTTCATGCCGCTGAAGGTCAACACCGCGGGCGTTATCCCGCCGATCTTTGCCTCGTCCCTGCTGCTGATGCCGACCACGGCCGCTGCCTTCCTGGCGCGGGACCCGTCCAAGGTGCCGGAATGGCTGTCGTGGCTGCCCGGCGTGACGGCGCAACTGACGCACGGTCAACCGATCTTTATGGCGCTCTATGCCGCCATGATCATCTTCTTCTGCTTCCTCTACACCTCGCTGGTCTTCAATCCGGACGAAACGGCGGAAAACCTGCGCAAGTATGGCGGCTTCCTGCCGGGCATCCGTCCGGGCAAGCGCACGGCCGAATACCTCGACTTCGTGCTGACCCGCATCACGGTGATCGGCGCGGCCTATATCACCATCGTCTGTCTGCTGCCGGAATTCCTGATCTCGAACCTGGGCAACAGCTTCTATTTCGGCGGTACGTCTATCCTGATCGTCGTGACCGTGACCATGGATACGGTGGCTCAGATTCAATCGCATCTGCTGGCGCACCAGTATGATGGCCTGATCAAGAAATCAAAAATGCGGGGAGCGCGCGGCAGATGAACCTGATTCTTTTCGGACCTCCGGCGGCGGGCAAAGGCACGCAGGCCAAGCGTCTGGTCGTGGCGCACAATATGGTGCAGCTTTCGACCGGTGACATGCTGCGCGCCGCCATCGCGTCGGGTTCCGAGCTGGGCCAGAAGGTCAAGTCGATCATTGACACAGGCGGGCTGGTGTCCGACGACATCGTGATCGACCTGATCAAGACCAATCTGCCGGCGGCCGAAGCGGCGGGCGGAGCCATTTTCGATGGCTTCCCGCGCACCGTGGCGCAGGCCGAGGCGCTGGACGCCATGCTGACTGAACGCGATGCCACCATCGACATCGTCGTCCGCCTCAAGGTCGATGACAATGCGCTGGTCGAACGTATCGAAAAGCGCTTTGCCGAGCAGGGCCGTTCGGACGACAATCCGGAAAGCTATAAGGTGCGTCTTGCGGCCTATAACGCCCAGACCGCGCCGCTGCTGCCCTACTATGCGACGCAGGGCAAGCTGGTCGAGGTCGATGGCATGGGTTCGGTCGAAGAGGTTTCGGCCCGTATCGAAGCCGCGCTGTCCGAACACGTCAGCTAATCACAGATTCGGAAACCTCGGTTTCCAATGCCTTCACCCCCCCAAACAGGGGCGGGGGCACCCCTCCGGCTCCGGCTGGAACCCAACCCTACCGTCTTTTTGGGGCTTGAAACGGCTTTCACCTCCCGTTAACGGCTTCGGACAACGGAACTCACCGGGACATTGTCAGATTCAGTTTGAATCTTGACAATATCTCAATCCTACCCATTGACGGGAGCCAAACCCTCTGTATAAGGGGCAGCTTCCGCGAAAGGCGCTTGTGCCCGCTCACCCGCCATCCCTGAGGGATGGGGTAGCAGGCGCGTCCCTTTCGCTTTTTAACGTGTCAACGCACGTTCAGGAGATTTAGACGTGGCCCGTATCGCAGGCGTCAACATACCGACCAATAAGCGCGTTGTGATCGCGCTCCAGTATATCCACGGCATTGGTCAGCAAAAGGCCAAGGAAATCGTGGAAAAGGTGGGCATCGAAGACGCCCGCCGTGTCAACTCGCTCTCGGACGCCGAAGTGTTGCAGATCCGCGAAACCATCGACCGTGACTATCTGGTCGAAGGCGATCTGCGTCGCGAAACGTCGATGAACATCAAGCGCCTGATGGACCTGGCCTGCTACCGCGGCCTGCGTCACCGTAAGGGCCTGCCGGTCCGCGGTCAGCGCACCCACACCAACGCCCGCACCCGCAAGGGTCCGGCGAAGCCCATCGCCGGCAAGAAGAAGTAATCGGGATCTGATTTATGGCCAAAGAACCTTCCCGCGTTAAAAAGCGCGAGCGTAAAAACATCACTTCGGGCGTGGCGCACGTCAATGCCTCGTTCAACAACACCATGATCACCATCACGGACGCGCAGGGTAATGCGATTTCGTGGTCGTCGGCTGGTCACATGGGCTTCAAGGGTTCGCGTAAATCGACCCCTTACGCGGCTCAGGTTGCCGCTGAAGACGCCGGCAAGAAGGCGATCGAGCACGGTGTGAAGACGCTGGAAGTCAGCGTCGCCGGTCCGGGTTCGGGCCGTGAATCGGCTCTGCGCGCGCTGCAAGCCGTCGGCTTCACGATCACCACCATCCGTGACGTGACCCCGATCCCGCACAACGGCTGCCGTCCGCCGAAGCGTCGTCGCGTTTAATACCGATTTCTACCCCTTTTCCGTTGCCCTCGGCGTGAAGCTGAGGGCAACCTTTCTCGTCTGAGGGACGCAATGATCGAAAGAAACTGGCAGCAGCTTATTCGTCCCGAGAAGCCCCAAATCGAGTCCGGTCAGGATTCCCAGCGCAAGATGCGTCTTGTCGCGGAACCCCTGGAACGCGGCTTTGGCGTGACGCTCGGTAATGCTCTGCGCCGCGTGCTCCTGTCCTCCCTGCAAGGGGCGGCGGTGACGGCGGTACAAATCGACGGCGTTGTTCACGAATTTTCCTCTATCGAGGGTGTTCGTGAGGACGTGGTCGATATCATCCTCAATATCAAACAACTGGCGCTGCGTATGCACGCCGAAGGCCCCAAGCGCATGGTTCTGCGCGCGTCGTCGGCTGGCCCGGTGACCGCCGGCATGATCGACGTCCCGTCGGACATCGAAGTGCTGAACCCCGACCACGTCATCTGTACGCTGGACGAAGGCGCTTCGGTGCGTATGGAGTTCACGGTTCAGACCGGTAAGGGCTATGTCCCTGCCGACCGTCTGCGCCCGGAAGACGCGCCGATCGGCCTGATCGCCGTTGACGCCCTCTATTCGCCGGTCAAGAAGGTGGCTTATCGCGTCGAACCGACCCGTCAGGGTCAGTCGCTCGATTACGACAAGCTGGTGCTCGACGTTGAAACCAATGCGGCGGTGACGCCGGTGGACGCCGTGGCCTATGCCGCGCGCATCCTTCAGGATCAGCTTCAGATCTTCATCACCTTTGAAGAGCCGAAGCCGGCCATCGTCGAAGAAGGCAAGCCTGAGCTGCCGTTCAATCCGGCCCTCCTCAAGAAGGTCGATGAACTGGAACTCAGCGTCCGTTCGGCGAACTGCCTGAAGAACGACAACATCGTCTATATCGGCGACCTGATCCAGAAGACGGAATCGGAAATGCTCCGTACCCCGAACTTCGGCCGCAAGTCGCTGAACGAAATCAAGGAAGTCCTGCAATCGATGGGTCTGTCGCTCGGCATGGATGTGCCGAACTGGCCGCCGGAGAATGTCGAGGACCTCGCTAAGAAGTTCGAAGATCAAATCTAAGACTTCTGAGATCATAAAAAAGAGGCCCGATCCGCAAGGTTCGGGCCTCTTGCCTTTTTATGAGAGGGCAATTCTGTGAATTGCCGGATCACTTACCGGGAAAGACCAAAACCTTGTCCCGGTAATTTCCAAAGGACAGATCGTCCGGCGGACGTTCGGAGCGGGCAGGGGTCATGCAGACCCTCTGGCCTTGAGCTTCGGGCCTGTTTTTGGGGTCACGCACAGCCAGAGTGCGGCGTGGTCTTATGGAGAATTATCATGCGTCACGGTTCCGGTTACCGTAAACTCGGTCGTACCACCTCGCACCGCATCGCCATGTTTGCCAACATGTCGGCCTCGCTGATCAAGCACGAGCAGATCGTCACCACCCTGCCGAAGGCCAAGGAACTGCGTCCCTTCGTTGAAAAGCTGGTCACGCTGGCCAAGTCGGGCACCCTGCACGACCGTCGTATCGCCATCTCGCGCGTCCGTGACGTGACGCAGGTCGGCAAGCTGTTCGACGTGCTGGCCAAGCGCTATGCCGACCGCAACGGCGGCTATATCCGCATCATGAAGGCTGGTTTCCGTCACGGCGATAACGCCGCCATGGCCGTCATCGAATTCGTTGATCGTGACGAGTCGGCCAAGGGTCAGGATTCGGGCCCGGTCTTCACGGCCGACGACGCTGGCGAAGAATAAATCAAGGGTACAGCCCTTTGAATTCAGGCCTCCGGAGCGATCCGGAGGCCTTTTTCGTACTTTGCAAACCTCTGTTAACGCGCCTGTGAACGATTGAGGCGCAACTGTGACTGTCTTAGCGGGGCTTTATTCCCTATCGTTCAGATGCAGATTTCGTCTGAGCGTGTTTCAGAGACGGAATTGGCAGATTTTCCCATAGCCCAACAGGAGGTTTACATGCTGAGTGATACCCGGACCACTGATGTCGGCGGCGTGCTCGCCCTGTCCGAAGCGATGACGGAATATGCCTACCCCGATCAGACCGAACCGGCCCATGCGCCGGAAGTCTTCGATCAGCCCGTGCTGGATGCCCGGCGCGCCTGCGATTGAGGCCTATGAAATCCTGAACACAGGCCCCCGGTTTTGCCGGGGGCCTTTTTGTTGTCCATAGGCCTCTTGTCATCGACCCGTCATACCCGTTAGTTACGACAGAAAGGAATTTGGTAGAAGGCGTTAACGATGCGAACTCTGTGGCGGTTGTGGCTTTGCGGTTTGACCGCGCTTATTCTATCGGCCTGCGCCAGCCTGCCGCCGGAGACATCGGCCCCGCGTAACACCCTGATCCTGATTTCGATTGATGGCTGGCGTGCCGACTATCACACGCGCGGCCTGACACCCAATCTGAGCTATCTGGCCGAAAACGGGGCCACCGGCCCGATGCGCCCCAGCTTTCCGTCCCTGACCTTCCCCAATCACTATACGCTGGTCACCGGCAAGCGTCCGGACCACCACGGCATTGTCGGCAATACCATGCGCGATCCGCAGCGGCCGGGTGTGACCTTCAAGCTGTCGGACCGCGAGCAGGTGACCGACGGCTTCTGGTGGAACGATGCCGAGCCCTTCTGGGTGACCGCGAATCGTCAGGGCGTAAAGGTGGCGACCATGTTCTGGCCCGGCTCAGAGGCCGAAATCCACGGCGCGAGACCCTATAAATACGCGACTTTCGAAGACCATGTGCCGCCCACCACGGTGGTGGATCGCGGTCTGGCCTGGTTCGACGTAGCTGAGGCTGAGCGTCCGCAGGCCCTGACCCTCTATTTCAGCGACGTCGATCATGCGGGGCACGATTTTGGCCCCGACAGCCCGGAGGTGGCCGCCTCGCTGAAAGATGTGGACGAGGGGATTGGCCACCTGATCGCCGGTCTCAAGGCGCGCGGCCTATGGGGCAAGGTAAACATCGTCATCGTCGGCGACCACGGCATGACCAGGCACAAGCCGGAAACCTTCATCAAGGTGGCTGACCTGCTGCCGCCCAACAGCGCGACGGTCTATGGTGGTCAGGCGGCGGGCTTTATCCCTAATCCGGGCAAGGAGGCCGTGGTCGAAGCGGCTTTGCTGAAACCGCACGCCCATATGCAGTGCTGGCGCAAACAGGACATCCCGGCGCGTTTTCACTATGGCACGCACCGCCGCGTGCCGCCGATCGTCTGCCTCGCCAATCCGGGCAGCTATATCGTCGCCCCCTCCCGCGACGGCTGGATGCCCAAGCCCGAAGGCGGCAGCCACGGCTATGATCCCTATAATCCGGAGATGTTTACGCGCCTGATCGTCTTCGGTCCCGATATCCGGCCGGGCGTTACCTTGAAGACCTTTGACAATGTCGATGTCTATCCACTGATCATGCGCCTGATGCACTTGAAGGCGCAGCCATCGGATGGGCATTTGCGCGATGTGGCCCCCGCCCTCAGATAGGTGCGGAGGGCGCGCAATGGATTTCACAGAATAAATGTATAAAAAACAGTCTGTTGTTCAAATAAATTGCAACGGTCAAATCAAAGCCCGCACTAGCCAAGCCCGACGAATTGACCTATGTAGGTCCGCTGTTTATTTCGTCTGCAAGGCTGGAACGTGAGCGGAATCCCAGAACTGTCGCGCCCTCATAAGGCGGCGGTCCCGTTTATCTTTGTCACCATCTGCCTCGATATTGTGGCGCTGGGGCTGATTATTCCCGTGACGCCCGCCCTGATCGCGGACTGTGTCGGTGACGTCTCGGCCGCCGGTTACTGGGTGGGGCTGTTCGGCTCGCTGTGGGGCGTAATGCAGTTCATCTCCTCGCCGATCGTCGGCGCGCTGTCCGACCGTTTCGGGCGGCGGCCCATTGTGCTTTTGTCGAATTTCGGTCTGGGCTTTGACTACCTGCTGATGGCCATGGCGCCGGGGCTGGGCTGGCTGCTTCTGGGGCGGCTGATCAATGGCATCACCTCGGCCAGTATTTCCACCGCCTATGCCTATATTTCCGATGTCACCCAGCCGGAAAACCGCGCCAAGTATTTCGGCATGATGGGGGCGGCCTTTGGTTTGGGCTTCGTTCTGGGGCCGCTGCTGGGCGGTGTGCTGGGCGATGTCGATCCGCGCCTGCCGTTTTATGTGGCGGCGGGCCTAAGTCTGCTGAACTTCTGCTACGGCCTGTTTGTCCTGCCCGAATCGCTGCCGCCGGAAAGCCGCAAGCCGTTTTCCTTCCGTTCGGCCAACCCCCTGGGCGCACTGGCCTTCCTCAGCCGTAATGGCGACCTGCTGCGCCTGTCTCTGATCAATCTGACAGTCAATTTCGCGCATCAGGTCCTGCCGACCACCTTCGTCCTCTATGCCGCCCTGCGCTTTGGCTGGGGCCCCAAGGAGGTGGGCTGGACGCTGGCGGCGGTGGGCGTGTGCAGCGCCGTTGTGCAGGCGGGTCTGACCGGGCGCGTCGTCAAAGCCATTGGCGAAAAGAAGGCCATGCTGGTCGGCCTGAGTTTCGGCGTCATTGGCTTCCTCGGTTACGGCCTCGCCCCCACCTGGCAGGCCTATGTGGTGTTTATCCCCCTGATGAGTCTGTGGGGCCTGACCGGTCCGGCGGCGCAGGCCCTGATGACCTCCAAGGTCGCGCCGCAGGAACAAGGGACCCTGCAAGGGGCCAATATGAGCCTGATGTCGGCGGCGGGTATTTTCGCGCCCCTGACCTTCGGGGCGGTGTTTGCCGTGGCCTCGACCCACGGGCCGGTGACCGCGGGCGCGCCCTTTGTGCTGGCGGCGGCCATTCTGGGCATCGCCCTCCTGATCGCGGCCGGCGTCAAGGCCGCCATCCGACACAGCGGCAACGGCGCGCCGCCGTCCGGCCCCGTACACTGACCGAGGCGACATGGGGGGCGTGAAAGCACATCTCAAACCGGGGGTGATGTTCATCTTCATCACCGTCTGTCTCGACATGATGGCGCTGGGGCTGGCCATTCCGGTCCTGCCGCGCCTGATCGAAACCTTTGTCGGCTCGGTGACAGCCGCGAGTTGGTGGAGCGGCGTGTTCAACTCGCTTTGGGGCTTCACGCAGTTCGTCTGCTCGCCCATACTGGGGTCGCTGTCCGACCGCTTCGGCCGCCGGCCGATTATCCTGATGTCCAATCTGGGGCTGGCGCTCGACTATCTGATCATGGCGCTGAGCGGCAATCTTATATGGTTGCTCATCGGGCGACTGCTCAATGGCGTCACCTCGTCCTCGATCACCACGGCCTATGCCTATATCAGCGACATTTCCGAGCCGGACGAACGCGCGCAGATGTACGGCTATATTGGCGCAGCCTTTGGCGTCGGTTTCGTCATGGGCCCGGCGCTGGGCGGCATGCTGGGGCATATCGACCTGAGGCTGCCCTTCTGGGTGGCGGGGGGCCTCAGCCTGCTCAATGCCCTCTATGGCGCGCTGGTCCTGCCGGAATCGCTCGACAAGGACCACCGCAAGCCATTCAGCCTGAAAAGCGCCAATCCCATCGGCTCGATCCTCTTCCTGTGGCAGGCCAAAAGCGTAATGCGCCTGGCCCTGATCAGCATGGTGTCGAACTTCGCCCACCACGTCATACCGGCGACCTTCGTGCTGTATGCCAGTTACCGTCTGGGTTGGGGCGGACGCGAGGTCGGGCTGGCCATGGCCTATTACGCCGTGTGGGCGGTGATCGTGCAGGGGGGGCTGACCGGTATGGTCGTCAAACGCATCGGTGAAAAGGCGACGCTGGTTATCGGCCTGTTGTGCGGCGTCGTGGGCTTTATGAGCTATGGCTACCATACCGACTGGCGCGTATTTCTGATCACCATTCCGATCATGAGCTGCTGGGGCATGACCAATGCGGCCCTGCAATCGCTGATGACGACGCGGGTCGGCACGAGCGATCAGGGCCTGCTGCAAGGGGCGGTCAACAGTCTGATGTCGCTGTCGGGCATTATTGCGCCGTTTGTCTTTGGCTATATCCTGTCGGTGATGACCCGACCGGGCGTGGATAAGGTGTGGTCGGGCGCGGCTTTCTTCTCGGCGGCTGTGGTGCTGCTCGTGGCCTTCCTGATGGCGCTGGGGGTGCGCGACCGCTCAAAGGATGAGCCGGTGCCGGAGGTGTCCAAGCCGGTGCACCACGACCATGAGCCGTTGTTCTGAGGGTTTAGCCACGAAAAACACGAAAAGCACGAACGCCAGACACCCGTCTTTTGCCCGGTTTACCTCACGCGCTTCTAGGGCGAGATGATTTAAGTGGAAACAGCGTTCCAGTATAGCGCCTCCCCTGATTTCAGGGGAGGGTGGCCCGAAGGGCCGGGTGGGGTTAAAGCGACGGTAGTTAACCCCACCGTCTTTGACGCCTGAGCGGCGTCAAATCCACCTCCCCTGAAATCAGGGGAGGTGCTTGAATTACGATTTCATCAAAAGTCATACCGATCTAAAAGGCGCTTCGCGCCGTGGGCAAAACCTGTTCGTGCTTTTCGTGTTTTTGGTGGCCAAATCTTCCGGCCTTGAAGTCGCCATTTTGGTTTTTACATTAGTCCCTATGACGATAAGAGCCAAAGAGATCACCATGACCCTGAAATCCGCCCTGCTGGTGTCCGTTTGCGCCGTTCTGGCCGCCTGTTCACCGGGGGAGGGCAAGTCGCAGGACTATCAGGGCTTCAATCAGGCCCCGGCCCCCGCCACGCGCAAGGTGCCCGGCGATGCGGGTGCCATGAAGTCGTCCTTCTCGCCCGTGGTCAAACAGACGGCGCCCGCCGTGGTCAATGTCTATGCGCGGCGCGTGACGCGTCAGCAGGTCGATCCCTTCTGGCAGTTGTTCGGCGGCGGGGTGCCGCAGGCCCGCGTCGAGCAGTCGCTGGGTTCCGGCGTCATCGTGCGCGCCGACGGTATCGTGGTCACCAACAACCACGTGGTGCAGGGCGGTCAGGAATTCATGGTCGTGCTCAATGACCGCCGCGAATTCCCCGCCAAGGTACTGCTGGCCGATGAGCGCAGCGATCTGGCCATCCTGAAGCTCGACACCACGGGTCAAAAGTTCCCGACCATCAGCCTTCAGGAAGGCCACGACCTTGAGGTCGGCGATCTGGTGCTGGCCATCGGCAACCCGTTCGGCGTGGGGCAGACCGTCACCAACGGCATTATCTCGGCGCTGGACCGCACCGATGTGGGGCAGGGCGAGGGGGCCTTTATCCAGACCGACGCTGCGATCAACCCCGGTAATTCCGGCGGGGCGCTGGTCGATATGGACGGCCGCCTGATCGGTATTAATTCGTTTATCCTGTCGCGCTCAGGCTCATCGGCGGGCGTCGGCTTTGCCATCCCGGCGGCCATGGTGCGCCGCGCGGTCGATACGGCGTTGGGTGGTAAGTCCACGCTGGTCAGGCCTTGGCTGGGGGCCAAGGGCGACGGCATGACCACCGAAATCGCCCGCTCTCTGGGCCTGTCGCGCCCGGACGGCATTCTGGTGTCCGACGTCTATCCCGGCGGTCCGGCGGACAAGGCGGGCCTGAAGACCGGCGACGTCATCCTGGGCATCAATGGCGAGGCGGTCAATGACCCCAAGGCGCTGAACTACCGCGTCGGCCTGCTCAATCCCAATGACGCGGCGGCGCTGAAGGTGCTGCGCGCGGGCAAGGAACTGAGCCTGACGGCGCGCGTTACCCCGCCCAGCGGCGCACCCAAGGATCAGCGCGCCCTCAGCGGCAACTTCCCACTCAATGGGGCGACCGTCGTCAATCTGTCGCCGGCCGTGGCCGATGAGATCGGGCTCGATCCGTTTGCGGCGTCGAAGGGCGTGATGATCTATGCCCTGTCCGGGCGTTCCTACGCGGCGGCGGCAGGCTTCCGGCCGGGCGATATCGTCAAGGACGTCAATGGACAGGCCATCACCTCGACGGCGCAACTGGAGTCGGTGATGAAGTCGGCCCGCCGCTTCACCATCACCATTAGCCGCGGCGGCCAGAACATCACCGCGCAGTTTTGATGAACCGCTGCCCTTGCACGGCGAGGGCGGCGATCAGTCCCGTTTCGCCAGTTCGGCCCGCAGTGCACGGTTATCCTCGATCAACACCTCGACCAGCCCGATCAGCCGCGCCACGTCCTGTTCGCGCAGCAGGTCCACCTTTTCATGCAGACCGCAGATGTCTTCTTCGGCTTTGATATTGACGTGGTAGTCGGCGTCGGCCTTCTGACGGTCCACCTCGGCCTGACGGTTTTGCGACATCATGATGATGGGGGCGGTGAAGGCCGCCTGAAACGACAGGACCAGATTGAGCAGGATAAACGGATACGGGTCCCAGCCACGAATCCACGCCACGCTGTTGACCGCGATCCAGCCGAACAGCAGGATCGACTGAATGATGATAAAGCGCCACGATCCGACGATGGCGGCGATGCCGTCGGCTGCCCTGGCCCCCAGATTGCGCAGGTCTTCGGCGCGGTGCGGCGGCAGCGGGACGGGACTCATATCTTTTCGCTGATCCGGATGGCCAGCTTGCAGCCGCCTTTGATCACCGCCGACAGTAACGGATAGAAGGGGGCTTCGTGCGCGCCTTCTTCTATGGCGTGGTCGTGGTGGCGCAGCTCATCGTCACGGAATTGCGTCAGTTCGGCAGCCAGTTCCGGGTCGCGGGCCTGGGTTTCGGCGATCTGTTCAGCGTAGTGTTCCGAGATGACGCTTTCGACCGCTTCGGTGCAGGCGTGAGCGGCTTTTTCACCCAAAAGCGCCGTCGCGGCCCCCAGCCCCAGCGCCGCCATGCGCCAAACGGGTGTCATGACGGTCGGGCGCACCTGATGGTCGCGCATCAGAGTTTCAAAGCGGTCGAGGTGCACCTGCTCCTCGCCCTCCATGCGTTTCAGATCGTCGCTGAGGGCCGCGTGGGGCGTGGCGGCAAACACAGCGGCCTGCGCGCGATAGATATGCACGGCCGCCAGCTCACCGGCGTGATCGACGCGCAGGATTTCGTGCAGGCGGCGCTGACGCTCGCCCGCGCCGGGCTTGGGAGGGGTTTGACGGAGCGCGGCTTCGGTCATGGTCGGGCCTCTCAGGCTTCACTCGCCTGACGCTGCGACAGGCGGTAATAGAGTTGCAGGCGCAAAGACGCTATCAGGCTGAGGATCGCCAGCGCGCCGGAAATGATGGCGTTCCACCCTGCCATACTCAGGCCCAGAAAGCGCCACGCCACAATGTCGCACTGCGGGGCCTTGAACTTGCCGCCGGACAGCATGGCGGCGATGGAATCAATCGACACCTCATCCGACACGCCGGTGCAGGTGGCCGGCAGAGCCCACCACTTTTCTTCGCCGCCCATGTGGAAGATGGCGATGGCGCAGCCGGTGGCAAAGATAGCAAACAACACAAAGGAAAAGACGCGCGGCGGGCCCTTGGCCCCCGTAAACACCGCCCATACCGTGGCCGCCAGCGACACGCCGACGGCGATCCAGTAGATGTCGCGCTGCTTCAGGCACAGATGGCAGGGATTGAGATTGCCGAACGTCTGAAAGGCGTGCGCCGCGCCCAGAAGGCACAAGGCGCTGATCAGGGCGATGACCGACCACCAGCGGCTAAAAAACAGCACAGCTTTCATCACAATCGGTCACCTCTGGTTACGCCAAGCCATCGCACCTTAAATGCTTCGCACGACCGGGGCAATCGGCTGTGTGAGGGGTTTATAGCGGAATGATTTCTATAATCATTCCGCTCAAGCCGCCATTGAGGCGGCGGCCAAGGTGACGCAAGCCACCGCCCGGCGAGGGGCTAACAAAATCTGGATCATTATGTTTCTACCAGAAACCATAATGATCTAATGCATGAATTTGACGGCGACGATCCCCAGCACGATCACGGCCACCCCGACGATCGCCACCAGATTGATACGCTTTTCGATCAGTTCGCGCGCCTGCGGGCCAAAACGCTTGAGCAGGAAGGCCGTCAGATAAAACCGCGCGCCGCGGGTGATGACGCAGCAGATGAAGAAAATCGCCAGATTGAGCTGACCCATGCCCGACGCAATGGTCACCAGCTTGAACGGAATAGGCGTCAGGCCCTTGATCAGGATGGCCCACGCCCCCCATTCCTGAATAATGGCGTGAAAGCTGTTGAGATTGCCCGAATAGCCGAACAACCCTAGAATCTTGAGCCCGATGTCGGCCAGATAATAGCCAATCGCATAGCCGAATAGCCCCCCCAGCACAGACGCCACGGTACAGATAAAGGCCAGACGATAGGCCTTTTCCGGCTTGGCCAGCGCCATAGGGGCCAGCATCACGTCGGGCGGAATGGGGAAGAAAGAGCTTTCGGCAAACGAAATCGCGGCCAGAACTTTTTCAGCATTGGGACGGGCCGCCTGTTTCAGGGTCCAGTCGTACAGCGGGCGCAGCAAGGGATAAATCCGTAACTAAAAAGATATTTCTGCCGCCATAACAGCTTGCACGGGGCTTGTCGCCTCACACCCTGTTGCGGCGCGAAATAAATAAAGAGCGTGCTCCCTGCGCCGCTACCGTGTCGAAAACAAGGCCGCCGCGCATTAGTCGGGGTTTATGACGAATTAAAAAATTCTCATTTGTATTTATGACATTAAAACGGCAATAGCAGAGTTACCTTTTGAGAGGATGTCCGATGCCCTATAGCAAGCTGTCGCTCGATAATTACCTGCCTTATCGCCTGTCTGTGGCCTCCAACGCGGTATCGGGGCTGATTTCGACGGCCTATGACAGTCTCTATGGTCTGAAGATTCCCGAATGGCGGTTGATCTGGGTACTGAATGAAGACGGCCCCTCGACCCAGCAGGCGCTGGTCAAGCGCACCGGCATGGACAAGGTGACCATTTCGCGCGCCGCTCAGGCCCTGGCCAAGCGCCGCCTGATCACCCGCGCGCCGCACGAACACGATGGCCGTTCGCACCACCTCATCCTGACGCCGGAAGGTCAGCGCCTGTTCAACGACGTCGCCCCGTCGGCGGTGGAGTTTGAAAAGGAAGTGCTGGCCAATCTCAGCGTCGAAGAGATCGAACTGATGAAGGACCTGTTGCGCCGCATCGAAGACGCCGCCACTAAGACTCAGGGCCGCAGCGCGCGCTAAGCTAAGGCGACGCATTAACGGTTGCCATCTTCCTCCTCCCCATATTATGGGGAGGTGCCGAGTTTACGAGGCGGAGGGGTATCTTACGGACGGTAATACCCCTCCGTCAGCGTCGCTTCGCTCGCTGCCACCTCCCCACGGAGTGGGGAGGAGAAAAGAACCGGATTAAATCTTAAATCGTCACCGCAGCCTAAAGCCGAACGATTCCATCAAAATCATTCCGCTTCATGACGAATGCACAGGGCTCATCCTTTCGGGGGTGAGCCCTTTTTGCAGCGACATCGTGAATTCGATCTACCCCGCTGGTGCAAAGCGTGGCAATCTGTTAACCCTTTGGCACGTTAACCACTTTGGGGGAGGTTTTCAGGGTTCATGCGCTACACCGGGGACGATTACGCCACGCCGCCGGACGGCTTTTATGACCCCAGCCTGTGGGACACGCTGGTGCGCCTGTGGTATAGCGGCGGCCTGCTGTGGATGATCGGCATTGCCTTCTGCGTGCTGATGCTCATTGCGGGCCTGATCGTCGGGGCCCGTCGCCGGACAGGGTTGCCGCCGGCACTCAATCGCAATGTCGATGCGCTGGGGGCGGTGATCGGTGACGCCGTGCGCGGTTCAGCGGCCGATGTGCGCGACAAATCGCACGCCGCTATCGACGCCAATCAGGACGTTTTCGGCCATACGAGCGAGCTGATGGACCTTATCGGCAAGCACCACGCAGCGCTGAACAAGGCCAACAGCGCCGTCAAGGAGGTCGAGCCGGACAAGAAGCCGGAGGCGGCCAAGGGGGGCGTGAGTGGCATGTCGGGCGGCACGGTCATCAATATTGCTGTCAATAATGGTCAGCCGGGTGTGGCGGAACCGGGGGCGACAGCGGCACCCGGAGCGGTAGCCGCGGTCGGTGGTGAGGTTGTGGGCCTGCCCAAGGCCGAAGAGACAAAGGCCGCCAAGCCGGGCTTTGATACCACGACCAAGGTGTGGCTGGCCCTGCAAAAGCTGGCCGCGCCGTGGCGGGACCTCGGCCTGATGCGCGAACACTATGCGGCGGTGTTCCGGCAACTGACGACGGCGGAATGGCGCGACCCGCGCACCCTTTATGGGGGAGGTGAGCCCGGTGCCGAAGCGACCCGTCCGAGGTGGCAGAGATGAGATATTCGGACGCGCCTGAGGATTTCGGCGATCCCTTCGGGGAAGGCCCGCGCGCGGTGGCGACCATCGTGCTCGACGGTCATACGCTGATGCTTCTGCTGGGCTTTCTGATCGCGGGTGTGGTGGTGTTTGCCCTGACCGTATGGCTGTCGGGGCAGTTATCAAAGGCCGGGCAACAGGCGCGTTATCGCGCCTCGGCCAGGGCGATCTACGACAGTGTGCGCTACAGCCTGCATCTGGCGGTCAGCGCGTCGGGGGCCTTGCAGCTTGAGCGGGCGCGCGAACTGTCGGCGGTGATCGAGGCGAAGCTGGGGACGCTGCTGGCGCTGAAAGACAAGACGGGCAAGCCGTTCGACGACCTCAAAAAGGCCCTGTCCGAGCCGGAGCCCGATCCAGAAAATCCCAAGAAAGACGCACCGGCCAAGGTCAAGGTCGATATGACCACGGACGAACACCGGGTGGCCGTGTGGCGCGCCTTACAGGACTTCCACGAGGCGTGGAAGGATGAGGCGCATATCCTCAACCTGCTCGAAGGGGCGCAGGCCGAACTGGGGCGCAACAGCGTAAGCTCGGCCTTCTTCCATAGCCGGGGCCTGATCGACCCGCGAAATCCGTGGGGTGGCGCGCCTGCGCCGAAGACACCCAGACCGGAAAAGAAAAAGGCGAAGACGAGCCAGCCGGAAGAACTGGTCGTGGTCACTGTCGCGGAAACGACGCCGCTGGGCCCGGATGATCTGCCGCCACCCGCGCCACGCCCGACCAAGGGCAAGCTGGCCAAGCACAAGCGCAATATGCTGGCTTAGGCTTTAGGCGCAGTAATTGGTGGGTTGAACCGTCGATAGAAGGTGAAGGCGAGCACCGTTAACCCACCCGCGAACCCGAACAAATAGCTTGTCGAATGCGCCCAGTACGCTGCGTTGAACGTTATATGTTTGTTTGAAGGGATAATTTCCCCCCAAGGTTCAGGGATGTTACCCATTGCAGTCAAGACGAGTGCCGCCCCGGACAGGCCAGCAACAAGAGCGGCGACAGCACTGACGCTCATCAGAATCAGAATTGGCCTGAGAAGTTGAATAAATGACAGTTTGTTTTTTGGACCTAAGCGTCCACAAGCCGCTAAAAGAATACCAAGTGGTAAGCCTACCCACCACGTAGCGATTATGCCCCAGCCGAGGGCCAGTAGAAATGGAGACTGGGTCGCAAAGATTGGAGGGTGCGCTATCGTGAAATACTCCACACACAAATGCGCCGTTACCATGTCATGCAGTATGCCGTAGCTCACAGCCGCAAACACTGAAAACCCGATGATTTTTATACTTTCCACGCAACCCTCATTTGGTTTCCTAAAGTCACTATAACGGGGTGATGTTAAACGGATTATTCATGCAATCACCTTCCCTAAAATCAGGGGAGCGCTATAGCGATACATTGATTAACGCTAATCATATCTATTTAACGACAAAACAAAACCGCCGGAGTTTGACACTCCGGCGGTTTATTCTGTTCCAACTCAAGGGTGCAGGGGCGGCTGCCCCTGCATTCTTTAACTTCCCGCTTATCTGGCGAACTTCTGGAACTTGATGCGCTTGGGGATCAGGCTGTCGGTGCCCAGGCGGCGCTTCTTGTCTTCTTCGTACATTTCGAAGTTGCCTTCGAACCATTCCACGTGGCTGTCGCCTTCGAAGGCGAGGATGTGGGTGGCCAGACGGTCGAGGAACCAGCGGTCGTGGCTGATGACCACGGCGCAGCCTGCGAAATCTTCCAGCGCCTCTTCGAGGGCCTGAAGCGTTTCGATATCGAGGTCGTTGGTCGGTTCGTCGAGCAGGATGACGTTACCGCCGGACGCCAGCGTCTTGGCGAGGTGGACGCGGTTGCGCTCACCGCCGGACAGCAGGCCGACCTTCTTTTGCTGATCGCCGCCCTTGAAGTTGAAGCCGCCGACATAGGCGCGCGAATTGATTTCGCGCTTGCCAACGATCATCACGTCGGTGCCGCCGGAAATGGCCTGCCAGACATTGTGATCGGGGTTGAGGTCGTCGCGCGACTGATCGACATAGGCGAGCTTGACGGTTTCACCCAGCTTGATCGTGCCGGCGTCGGGCTTTTCCTGACCGGTGATCAGCTTGAATAGGGTGGATTTACCGGCGCCGTTCGGGCCGATGACGCCGACAATGCCGTTGGGCGGCAGTTTGAAGCTCAGGTCTTTGAACAGCACCTTATCGCCGAATTCCTTTTCGAGGCCATTGACCTCGATGACCACGTTGCCGAGGCGCGGGCCGGGCGGGATCTGGATGGTGGCGTAGGTCTGGGCCTTGGTCGAATGTTCCTGTTCCTCGACCATGCGCTCATAGGCGGCCAAGCGGGCCTTCGACTTGGCCTGACGGGCCTTGGCGCCGGAACGCACCCAGTCCAGTTCGCGGGTGAGCGCGCGCTGACGGGCTTCGGATTCGGACTGCTCCTGCACGACGCGCTTTTGCTTCTGCTCCAGCCAGCCGGAATAGTTGCCTTCATAGGGCACGCCCTTGCCGCGGTCGAGTTCCAGCGTCCACTTGGTGACCTGATCGAGGAAGTAACGGTCGTGGGTGACGAGAATGACGCAGCCGGGGAAGTTTTCGAGGTGGTGCTGAAGCCAGGCGACCGATTCCGCATCGAGGTGGTTGGTCGGTTCGTCAAGCAGCAGCATGTCGGGCTTGGAGAGCAGCAAGCGAGCCAGCGCCACGCGGCGCTTTTCACCGCCTGACAGCCTGGTCACGCCGGACTCGTTCGGCGGGCAGCGCAGGGCGTCCATGGCCATTTCGATGCGGCTGTCGATGTCCCACAGGTCACCGGCGTCGATCTTTTCCTGAAGGGCGTTCATCTCCTCCATCAGCTCGTCGCTATATTCTTCGCCCATCAGGGCGGCGACTTCGTTGAAGCGATCGACGATCTTCTTTTCTTCGCACCAGTCGATGACGTTTTCCCAGACGGTTTTGGAGTCGTCGAGCTTAGGCTCCTGCTCCAGATAGCCCATCTTGGTGCCTTCGGCGGCGCGCGCCTCGCCCGAAAATTCCTTGTCGATGCCGGCCATGATCTTCAGCAGGGTGGACTTACCCGAACCGTTGACGCCGACGACGCCGATCTTGGCGTCCGAATAGAAGCTGAGCCAGATGTTTTCAAAGACCTTCTTACCGCCGGGGTAATGCTTGGTCAGGCCCTGCATCTGGAAAATATATTGTTGCGCCATGCGAGGAGGCACCCTTTGTTTCACATGTATGGAATGGTGCGGCGGGTTTAGCCGAGGGGGGGCAAAATCACAACCTGAAAATAGGGTTCAGGGCCGCGGCGGTGGGTTAGAGTTAAACCCCGAAAACCGCCTGCATCAGGTCTTCGAGTGCCACGCGGTCGGTGTCGTCAAACGCGCCGTAGCTTTCCGAATCGACGTCGAACACGGCAATCAGCTCGCCTGTGGCGTCGAACACCGGCACGACGATTTCGGAGTTGGAGCGGGAGTCGCAGGCAATATGCCCCGGAAAGGCGTGCACGTCCTCGACCACCTGCGTTTGGCGCTCACGCGCCGCCGCGCCGCACACACCGCGCCTGAAATCAATGCGCAGGCAGCCGAGCGTGCCCTGATAGGGGCCGACCACCAGCTCATCTATGCCCTGCGCCTTTTTGGTTTCGTCGACGACATAGAAGCCGGTCCAGAACCAGGTCTCAAAGGCCTGAGCGCCCAGACAGGCCACGGTCGCCATGCGCGCCACCCGATTGGGCTCAGAATCGAGCACCGACAGAATCTCTTTTTTAAGCGACTGATAGATTTCTTGTTTCTGTGACGCGGTAAGCATGGCGGACCTGTGCGGGGTGATTTTTCGCCTGAGGGGCGAAATCATAAAGGGCGGATGTGGATTTTGACTCCGGGGCAGGGAAAAGTGTCCCGGAATGGGCGGCTCTTAACACTTTTCTCTGGCCAAGGCGCGGAAATTAACGCTATCATAAGGGCGTTATACGGGGGTTGACGTACCGCTCAGGGGCTGGGTTTTTCCATCTGAGTTTCGTCAGGGTCCGCGACAATCCGGCAACGCTTTGCCGGTATCGCAAATGGACCGGATGGGGGCGCTTGACAGGTCGCACGATCCCTAACACAAGATTTGTTAACCATAATTTTGCCGGCATTTCTGTCGGGGCGATGCGTGATGTCAATTAGCGAAGACATGAGGTGCAACGGCGCCGGTGATAAGACCGCCCGTCGTACCGGCCGGAAGCTGATGAACCGTGTGCCCTTCCGCGCTGCGGCGGCGGTAATGCTGACGGCGGCGCTCAGCCTGCCCTTGACGGCCTGTGACGTATCAGTGGACTGGCTGGGCGGTGGTGGTGATGGGCCGCGCGGCGTCAGTGGCTGTCCGCGCCCGCCCATGGCCGATAATGGCGGGGCCGGCTTCAATGAGCAGGAGCGGGCGGTTCGCTATTTCCGCAAGCACGCCTTTGCCAACGACTTTTTCTCGCAGCTTGAACTGGCCAGCCGCTATATGGCGGAACGCGCGACGGACAAGAATCTCGAAGACCCGACCGAGGCGTCGGTGTGGCTGGTCATGGCCCTGACCAACCCCGAAGGCTTCGCGCCGATCAACCGCACGCTCAAAAACGGTCAGATGGCCTCGCGCTTTGACAAGTGCCGCGCGGTGGAACGCTCCGTCGCCTATCGCAAGCTGGAGACGCTTCTGGCGCGCATGGACAATTCCGAGCGCGACAAGGTGCGTGATCGCGTCATCTATATTCAGGCGCAACTGGGGGCGGATGGGTTTCGCACGCTGGGTCGCCTGTATGACGATCAGTACGGCCCGATGGGTGAGCCCGTTGATAACCGCGAAGCCGTGCGCGCCATGATGCGCAACCCCGTGGACGGCCGCCCGAACGTCATCAGCCTGTTCCCGCGCAACGATGTCGATGCCTATCTGTATAATTACAAGGCGGCGGAAACGGGTGATGTCGGGGCCTATGTGATGCTTAAGGACTTTGAAAAGTCCGCCCCCGAACGCAGCCGTTACGGGGCCTTTGTCGAGGCCAAGGCCAAGCGCTGGGTGTCGCCGTTTGAATTCTACCCGCCCGAAGCGCCCGCCGGGGGTGTGCCGCATTCGGACGAGAGCCGTCCGCGCACCGACGCCTATGAATATGCCCTGTCGCGTATGGATGAGCTGCCGTTTATCCATGTGTGGCGCGCGCTGGTCTATCTCGATCTGGCGCAGGGGTCGGCACCGGTTCAGCGCGTTAGCAGCGGGCCGGACAGCGACGGCAATCCGGGGCAGGAACGCTACCCCGTCGGCCCCAACGATGCCGACATCGCGCAGACGTCGGGTGGGTCGCGCCCGACCGAGGCCGTCTATTCGGCGAACCGGGTGCCGCCGCAGACCCTGTCGGCCCTGCGCGCCATACTGGGCCGCCCGGACGGCTCACGCATGACCAATCTGGACAAGGTACGCGCCATTCAGTTGGCGGCGACCAATGGTTCGTCGCAGGCGCAACTGGTGCTGGCCGTCATGTATTCCGAAGGGGTGGGCGTACCCACAGACTATGCCCGCGCCTACTACTGGTATCAGCAGGCCGAAAAGCAGGGCTCTGCTGAGGCGCGCTTTGCCATGTCCACCTATTTCGCCCTGGGCCTGAGCGGCGTTGCCGATCAGGACAAGGCGCAGGCGGTGGTGCTGCGTCTCGACTCGGCTCTGGCCGGGTTCCGTCCGTCGGCCTCGCGTCTGCAGGCCGTTCTCAACCAGATTTCGACCAATCCGGGGCGGTGAGGGAAATGACCATGCGCGCACTCGTCACCTTTGCCACTCATCTTGTTGTTGTTCTGGGGCTTGCGTTTGGCGGCGTGTCCGCCGCCTCGGCCCAGACGCAGACCAGCTATGGCGCCAGCTACAGCAACGGCTATAATGCGGCGCGCACCGAGGCCCTGACCCGGCCGTGCTTCGGCGTCCTGCTGGATGCGCAGCTCAAGACCTGCCACGGCAAATACTATAAGCCGCACAACCGCTATGGCTATTATGGCTCCAAATGGAGCGCGACCATCAATTGCGACACCGCGCGTCAGGCCTATATCGAAGACGTGGTGCGCCGGATGCGCCCCGGCGGCGTGCTGAAACTGGTGGCGCGCAATCGCTCCTGCGTGGCCAGCCTGATGATCAATCAATCCTTGACGATTGTCGGCGAAAGCAGCGACTCGCGCCTGCCGGTGCTGGTGGCCCCCGATGGCGAATCCTGCCTGCGCATCAATCCGCAGGCCAGCAAGGTGATACTGAAAAATATGCTGATCGCCTCGCGCCGCGGGGGGCAATCGGCCTGTATCTACAGCTCCGGTTCGGAACTGACGTTGCAAAATTCGACCGTGCGCTATGAGGGCGACTCCGCCGCGGTGCACGTGTCCGGCGGGCGTCTCAACCTGTTGTCTTCCTTTGTGGTGGCCAAGACCCGCACGGTCGCCGTCGCGGTCAATTCAGCGCAGCTTTATGCCGAACAGGCGGGCGTGACCTCCACGGCGGGCGGCCTCTATGCGGTGCTCAGCGGCGATTCGCAGATGACCGGTGTGACGGTGCAGCAACTGGCCGATTGGCGCGGGTTTGAACGCGGTGCCGGGGCGGTGGGCATGGAAGTCAAGCTGGATTCCGGTGACTCCATCCTGTCGATGGATGACATGCGCATCGAATTTTTCGCCTCGGCCCTGAGCCTGTCCGGCGGTGGCGAAGCCCTGCTGTCGCGCTCGCTTATCGACTATTCGGAACACGGCGTGACCTCCAGCCTCAATCGCCTGCGCGTCATCGACAACAAGATCCTCTCGAACGAAATCGCTATCAATATCGAGGACGGCACGGGCTTTATCGGTGGTAACCAGATCGCCCGGATTCGCACGGCCGGCATTCTGGCCTCCTCGCGCGGCGAAATCCGCGCCGTGGACAATCTGATCGACCCGTCGAACGAGCCGTGTCCGAAGCTGCAATGGGGCAATCTTGACCCGGCGCAACGCACCTGCACGCCGTGGTACAAGGGCTCGGAGTTTGATATCCCGGCCGACGCCACCCGCCAGTACATGTTTGCGGACTACTGGCCGCGTCTGCTGGTCACCTCGAAATAGGCTTCACCAGATTATTACCAAATTTTAACCCGGACTCCGGCGGGCGGACTCGACAGGTTAGCGAAAGCGCGGTCTAACAACGCTTCCTTTCTGTTGTAACCAACGGGT
>NZ_JAIXSV010000299.1 GCF_027484505.1 Asticcacaulis sp. | reverse complement strand
GAAGCGCAGGACCTTACCCTGGTGGTTCCAGATGACCACCCGCATGAGCACGTCGCTGAGCCGCCTGTACTCGTCCATGACGTGCGGCCCGCCGAGGTTGCCGCCCTCGTAGCAGGTCTCGCTCATCCCGTCCGGCGACCTCGGGCAAGACGTGATCTTCCCGTCGATGAACCTGTACCAGTAGGCGATGTGCGCATCGTCCGACGGGATGTGGAAGCCGCTGTGGTTTCCCCACGTACCCACGACGAACTTGTTCGCGGGCGTGAGGTCCCAGTTCAGCGGCGACCGCCCGGACGTCCAGTCATAAGTCAGGGCCGCTGCCACCAGCTGGTTGCCGCTGACGCTCGACGTGAACTCTGCTGTTACCTCCTCGGCCGGCGTTGCGCCGGGCTTCTCGAGGATCAGGCGGGAGACGAACTGCGGGGAGCTCCAGATGACGACCTCATTCCGCCGGTAGTTCAGCTCCTTTCTGAACTCGTCCTTCACCTTGAAGCCCTTGGGCTCCAGGACGGCGCGTACCTGGTCGGGCGTCATGCCCGGCAGCACGCCGAGGACGTCGATCGGCCGGCCGTCGATAACGGCGGCGACCGGCGGGGCCCCTTGCCCCAGGGCCGCGGGGGCGGACAGTCCCGCAGCAATGGCGAGCGCGGAGAGGAGCTTGGTCATCGGCAACCGCATGCTCAGCCTCCCGATTTGATCGAGGCGAGGTACTGATCGCATGCGGCGTTGATGCTCTTCACCCGCTTGCCGAAAAACCAGACAAAGACGGCACCGAACACCAACAGCGGCAGGCCAATGACGGCGCCGATTACGGTGATGCTGGCCAGGACGCCGAACCCCAGCAGCCAGTAGCCTAACCGCTTCAGGGTGGCGGCGCCGCCGACCATCTGGATGCGGAGGGCCTCGACGCGGGCCGGGTCATTGCCGGCTTCAAGCGTCAGGGCGGCGCGGATGGCCTCGGGGCTGCCGATTGCGATGGCCGTCGCGGCGGATTCCTTCATGGTGCTCTCCTATATTGATTGAGCCGGCGGGACGCGGCGTCCCGCACCGGCGAGTTGATTGCAGGGAGGGGGCGGCGGCGTGGTTCAGCCGACGTAGGTCCAGTCGATCCCGATGTCCGCGGTCGCCACCAGCAGCCTGCCCTCGGCCTGGCCGTAGAGGAGGTAGTGGGTGACAGGGTTGACCCCGGCTGCCTTGATGTCGACGTTGGTGTCCAGGTAAGCCGACACATCCAAGAACGCAGAAGGGTCGCGCCCTTCCCGCCAGCCGTTGGTCATGAAGTGCTGCCAGGGATCCACCCCGGCCGCCTTCACGTCGGCGTTCTTGGAGAGGTAGTAGGCCTTGTCGAAGAGCGGGGTCGCCGTCCGGCCCTCTACCTTCCCGAAAGCCTGGTAGTGCACCCATCCGGTCCAGTAGCTACCGGCGGCGACCGCACTGGCCACGTCGGGGTTGGCGGCGAGGTAGAAGCTCTCGTCGAAATAGAGGTCCGACCGTGCATCGACGGCAAATCGTCCCTCTGCCTGGCCGAACTTGATGTAATGGTCGAAACCGCTGGCCAGCGCCTTGGCCGCCACGGCTGCGGCGACGTCGGGGTTCTTCGCCAGGTAGAAGGATTCGTCGAACCCGCCGGCCAGCTTGGCGCCGACGTTCCAGTAGAGCTTCAGCCCGTCCCGAAACAGGACGAACTCGGTCCCGGCGTGTGTGTCAACCCCGTCCGCCCTGGTGACCGTCAGCGTGCCGTCGGCCGCCCGGGCGATCCTGGCCTGCGACGCCGATCCGGCCAACCCGGCGACATCGATGCCGGTCCCGCCGTCGATGGTGTTGTTGCCGCTGCCGGCGACCACCCGGTCGTTGCCGGCGCCCAGGAACAGGCGGTCGTCGCCGGCCCCACCCCAGACGCTGTCGTTGCCGGCACCGCCCCAGATTTCGTTGGCCACGGCGTTGCCGTTGATCCGATCGTTGCCGGACCCGGCGCGGACGTTCTCGATGGTGCCGACGATGCCCAGGTTGTTCTCACCGGTATAGAGCATCGCGGCGTTCTGGGCGCTGTGGTAGAGCGACGCCGTATTGACCAGCTTCTCGGCGTTGGTCACCCGCAGGTTGATGGACGACAGGCTGTTGGGGGTCAGGTCGATAGCAGACCGCATGGTGGAGGCGGACAGGTCGATCGTGTCGGTCCCGCCGGCGTCATAGATGGCCGTGCGGAAGGCTGTGTCCTGGGCCCAGGTGTAGGTATTGTTGCCAGCGTTGGTCTTGGTGTTGGCCCCGTAGAGGTGCTGGATGGCCAGGATATCGAGGATCTTGAGCTGGCTGTTGTCCACGTTCAGGGCACCGCCGCTGGCGGTAAAGCCGTAGGTCAGGCTGCCCACGTCGTCATAGGCCATGATGGTCAGCAGCTTGATTTGATAGTTGGCCGGCAGGTTGAGCTGGCCGTCGAAGCCATGCGAAAGACCGAGGGCATGGCCGATCTCGTGGGCGGCTACGGCGGCGATTGCGCTGTATTCGCCCGCGTTCAACGAGCCGTCGGCATGCATGCGGTCCATAAACCAATTGTCGATGCGGACGTCCCCCGCCAGGGGCGAAAAGGACAGACTGGTCACCTTGCTGTCACTTGACGTGACATAGGATACCCCGCTTGGCAGATACCCGAAACCGACGGCGGGGAGGACGGGCCTGTCCGCCGCCGTGAAGGTGTCCGTGCTGAACATCAGCGTCTTGCCGGTGTTCTCGGTCGTCTCGGTGAAGGTGACGTTGGCGACGGCGGCCCACTTCGCCAGCTGCTCGACGACAATCTGCTTCTCGATCGTGTTCATGGGGCGGAAGCCCGTCACGGAACCACTGGTGGTCTGCGCGAAACTGTACTTCAGGTCGACACCGGTGCCGACGCCGATATCGGAGTTCAGCATCTCCAGGATGGTCAGGCCTTTGCCGGCTGCCTGGTCAATGTTCCAGCGGGCGTTGCCTAACGTGAAATTGCCGGCGGCATCGGAAGTGCTGCGGTAGTACAGCAGGGCGCGGATGTCGACTGTGGACAGATCGTAGGCGGAAACGCCGGGAACTGTAGTGGTCAGGGCGGTTGCGGCCTGGGGCGCGTCGTCTGAGTGAGCCCGCCCGGCGCAGCAAGGGCAAGTGGCGGAATGACTCTCAACGGCTTCTGGTAGCGACATATCCATAATCAAGTTTCCAAAAGTGTCAGATCAGCCTGCAGTCAGGGTTTGGATATACGATATCCGTATCGATATGCGGTATATTCCTCAAAATACCGCATATCAGGCGGTTCAATCAATCTGATTTCCTGATCATCATGCGGATATGGACGTTCGCACACGCGTGGCAATGCGGATTAAAGCCCTCCGCAAACAACGAGGCCTCTCCCAAGAGGCCTTGGCCGAACTTATTGACAGGTCCCCGGACGCGATATCCAATTTGGAACGCGGAATTTCTACCCCCGGCTATGACACGCTGGATTTGCTGGCACAGGGCCTGGGAGTTCCCTTGTCCGACTTTTTCACGGACGAAGGTGCCGAGAGCCCGTATCGAGCTAAAACTTTGGCACGGCTGAATGGTGCAGCCCGCCAGTTGGATGACAGCACCCTGGCCAAGGCCGCAGCAATCTTAGAAATCCTTGCGGCCGCTCCTGAAGCAAAAGCCATTTAAGGGGGCTGGCACTTCATCCCGGATTTGTCACCGGCTACCGGTTTTGTGGATTTATGTTTGATTACAAATAATTACAATTATTTTAGAGTAGTTGAGAATTAAGAGGGTGTTTTTCGGGATGCGGTTTACGGATCATGGTCGGCGGGTGGTCATGGGAGCGTTCGATGGAGGAGAAATCACCGCGAATGCGGGCTGTAGGGATGATCGGGAATTCCGTGCTTGGCTGGGCCGTTTGAAATCAGGCGTTCATTGCCTTTGTTAACCTGTCGCCGAACAGGACGGCCATTTGGGCCTTGGCGGCCGTCCATTCACGTGCGGGCATTTTCCACTCTTTCTCGGCCCTGTTCAACACCAGGAACAGCGGTTTCAGCGCGGCCTCATCATTGGGGAAATGACCCCTGGCCCGGACGGTGCGGCGGAGCTTGGAATTCAGGGCCTCAATGGCATTTGTTGTATAGACTATGCGCCTGACCTCGTGAGGAAAAGCAAAGAACGGGATGACCTCCTACCAGGCCCGGCGCCAAACCTTGCCGATGGCCTCCCTTTATTCATTATCGCGTTAGCCATCCGCCGCGATTCACGATCTGCCGACATAGGGGCACTCACCGTCCAATTGGCGGGGAATAGCATCATGTCGGTGGGCACTCCATCAGAACCGCCCACACTACCTGGATCCGCACATGCGTCAGAGGGTACGATCATCCCTGCTTGATGCGATCGCAGAGCTCCCGAAGCTTCTCTGCGATAGATGCGGGAATCGGCACTTCGCCGTTCTCATACCGGGAAATTTGTCGAAGTCGTTTGCCTAGATCTAAAGCCAGATCTTCCTGCGTGCGCCCTAACTGGCGGCGGAGATCACGGAACTCCTCCTTCGGCATCGCACCATCGACCTTCAAAGACAGTATCTGGTGGGCCCTGCGCACACGCGTTTCGACAGCCTCACTAAGCCCTTGTTCTGAAAGAACTTCCTTAAGCAGCTGGCTCGCCTCTGAAATGCCATCCCAGTTCGGCCGCGCCATCTGCTTTCTCCCGTCAAACTCTAGAACGCCGCACCTTATCCAAATTTTGCACAATCACAACAGCGAAGCCTTGACAGAGATAAAGACGCGTCTTATTTATGGCGTATCACCAACGCATCGAGGTTTCGATCATGCCTTTCGACAAACCACCTGTATCTCTGCCCAAACCGGTAACCGACCTAATGGCGCGGACGATCAAGCGCCTCCGGCATCTGCCCGTGCAACCGGATCCCATCGTGCCGTCGGAATATCGGCGCCCATATGGGGTCATCATGTCTGCGGTGCGCAGCGACGGGCAGCTCTTGGAGACGGCCGTGAGCGAAACCCTGAAGTCATCGCCGCGCCTGATCGTCCTTCGCACACCGTCCATTTACATCCCGGCCGAGGTTGACCAGTTCGTCATCAGCGCGGCGGGTAAGGCGGCGATGCTGCAATCCGATCTGCACTACGAGCACGGTAAAGGCCGCAAGGTCACCCCAGACACCGTCGTTGTGGATGAGGATCGGGAGGCCATCGATTTCCTGGAGTTAAAACGCGGTAGGGCCAAAACCGACGCTGGAAAGACCCGCCAAACCGAGCGAGACCTGCTTTGTCAGAGGCTCGTGGCAAAGAGCTTCGCCAAGGAGAGGCTGAATATCGACGTCACAACGACGACCGCCTGCGTCTGCGCCATTCACGGATGTTCGGCGGTTTCGCCAGATCTCCAGGTCAGCCTGGCCGAACTCGAGGAACGGTACGGCGTCAATCTGCTGAGCGTCGTCGAACGTACCTATACGGAATTCGGTCGCCAGCTGAGCGAATTGCTGTTCGAACAGTCGCTGGAAGATGACATGGCCAAGCTGCTGGCCGGACTTGAAGTTGTAGATCCAAACCCATGAGCAGGAATGGTTCCAATAAATAATGCCACCTTTCCTCAAGTAAAACTGCTCACGACGACGTATCCAGGGCAAAAGTGCCCGTCCTTACAAAACCCGAACCGGATCGGGACTTGAGCGCCATAGTATGCCGCGATGAGCCAAATTCTTCGCGAGGCCAGCCGGCGGCATTGGTAAGACGTTCTTCCGTTGCATCAGTATCTGCCTGGTCGAAGAATTGACCGGCTGAGGATTTCATAGGGTGCCCAATATAACGGGTCGCCATAGGAAAACTCACGTCTCCATCTCGACAGACCGCCCTCGCCCACCGCCCGTCCGCCACACGACCGTTGGCTGACAGTGTTGATTTC
>NZ_JAIXSV010000274.1 GCF_027484505.1 Asticcacaulis sp. | reverse complement strand
CTTCAGGGGCATGAGGAGGGCTTCTTCCTGGCCCCCAGCCTGTTCGACCATGTGACGCCCGCCATGCAGACCTATCAGGACGAAATCTTCGGCCCGGTGCTGCAAATCGTGCGGGCCAAAACCTTGGAGGAAGCCATCCGCCTGCCGTCACAGCATCCTTACGGCAATGGCGTAGCCCTCTTCACGCGCAATGGCGATGCGGCGCGCGAGTTCGCCTCACAGGTCGAGGTCGGCATGGTCGGTATCAATGTGCCCATCCCGGTGCCCGTGGCCTATCACAGCTTCGGCGGCTGGAAGCGCTCGGGCTTTGGCGACCTCAACCAGTACGGCATGGACGGCGTGCGCTTCTACACCCGCACAAAAACCGTCACCCAAAGATGGCCGCAGGGCGACGTGGTGGTCGATCAGAGCTTCGTAATTCCCACGATGGGGTAGGGGCCGTTTTTGGCCCTTAGCGGCCATGGGTCACTGTCGAGTTGCAGTGGGAACCGTACATAGCAGCTTATCGTCACGCCCTAATCCTGAAAGCGATAGCCAATGCCCGGTTCGGTCAGGATAAACCGGGGCTTGAGCGGATCATCTTTCAGCTTTTCGCGCAGGTGCTGGGTATGAATGCGCAGGTAATGGGTCTGGTCCGAGGTGTGGCGATTCCACACCGCCTTGAGAAGCTGGGCGTGGGTCAGGACCTTACCCGGATGGGCAATAAAGGCTGAGAGCAGCTTGTATTCGATCGGCGTCAGGTGGACGCTTTCTCCCTCAAGCCATACGCGCCGGGCGGCCGTATCGACCTTAAGCCCGTTACGCTCAAAGACCTGCGGCACCTCGCTCTGCTTTTGGGCGTGCCGCAGCGCCACCTTAATGCGGGCCAGCAATTCGCCGGGGGCAAAGGGCTTGGTGAGGTAATCGTCGGCACCGTTTTCAAGGGCCCTGATCTTGTCCGCCTCCTGCTCACGCGCCGACAGCACGATGATGGGGATTTGCGACCATTCGCGCAGGGACGGGATGACGTCCTGCCCGTCCTGATCCGGCAGGCCCAGGTCAAGAATGAGCAGATCGGGGGCATTGAGCGTCAGCGCTTTCAGGCCGTCCTGCGCATTGCCGGCTTCAAGCACTTCGTGACCCTGCGCGGAGAGGATGGCGCGCAGATGGCGGCGGATATCGCCTTCGTCTTCGATGATCAGAACCTTGGTCATACGGCGTGTGTATAGGCTGGCAGGGTAAAGATAAAGCTGGCGCCACCGGTGGGGTTGGTCTTGGCATAGATCAGGCCGCCGTGCGCTTCGATTATCCCTTTGCAGATCGCCAGACCCAGACCGTTACTCTGACCTGAGCGATCAGAGCTTAACCGATCCGAAGACAGCCCGCCTGCCCGGTGGAACTTTTCAAAAATCTGATCTTCTTCACCGGGGGGCAGGCCCGGCCCGTTGTCACTGACCCTGACGCGCACACGGTCCGCGTCGGCCTCAAAACTGAGGGTGATGATGCCGTCGTCCGACGTATGGGCGATGGCATTTTCCAGCAGGTTGATCAGCACCTGTTCGATCAGGGCCCCGTCGATATTGACCATCGGAATCTGTCCGGTCGTGACCGTGCGAAGCTGACGGTCTCCCTTCTGCGGATCAATGCGCTGCAAGGCCGCCCCGGCGATTTCCTGAATGAGGTAGGGCCCAAAGTTGAGCTTGAGCTGGCCCGATGTGATGGCCGCCATCCGCAGCAGGTTGGCCACGAACTTTTGCAGGCCGGTCAGATGCCCCCACAGCGAGGTCAGCTCATCGACCGCTTCGCGCGGCAGTTTTTTGCGCATCTTCAGCAGTGACGCGACCGCGCCATTCATCACGGTCAGCGGCGTCTTAAGATCGTGCGAGACGGAGGCCAGCAGGACATTGCGCAGCTTTTCATTCTCGGTTTCGACGCGGGCGCTTTCGGCTTCCCGGCTTTGGCGGGCGCGCTGCAAAGCGCTGGCGATCAGGCTGGCGACGGTTTCAAACACCAGCCACTCGGCCCCGGTGAACTGACGGTTGCGGTCGCGCGGCGTCAGCCCCAGCACGCCCGGTTCGCCGGGTAATGGTACGTAGAGGCCGCTGGCGGACGGAAGGGTGTCGGTATGCCGCCCCGCAATCTGGCGGTTTTGTGCCACCCACTGCATGGCCCCCAACTCGCGCGGATCGGTTTCAGGGACGCCGGTGATCTGAGCGCCGTCGTTCCACAAGGCGACCTCGACATCAAAGGCCGCCGTCAAACCCCGGCGGACCGCGTCGCCTATCTCCTCGATACCTCGTGCCGCCGAAAGGGCGCGGGAGAGATCATAAAGCAAGCGGGTTTCGGCCTCGCCCCGCCTCGCCAGCCGGACGTGCAGCGACAGGCGTGCCGTCAGTGAGCCGACGATCAATGAGGTCGCCAGCATGACCGCGAAGGTCAGGACGTAGCTGATATTGTCAAAGGTGAAGCTGTAATAGGGCTTGATAAAGAACCAGTTGAACGCCGCAACCGACAGGATCGACGACAGGACTGACGGCCCGATGCCGTAGCGCGCCGCGACGATAACCACGCCGGTCAGGTACAGCATGACCAGACTGTCCGGGTCGATCATCTCACGAAAGGGCAGGCCCAAAAGGGTCGAGACCCCGACCGCCACACCCGCCATCAGGTAGGTGCGGGGGGCCGTGGCAAAAAGAGTGTGCCCGATGGGGTCGCGGGGCCTTAGCTCGGTCTGTTCCGCCGTGAGCGTAGTAATCTCCAGTCCGGCTCCCTGAGCCATCAGCTTTTGTGACAGCGAGGGCAGGCCTAAGCGCCACCAGACGGGCCGGCTGTGGCCCAGCACCAGACGCGTAAACCCATTGTGGCGCGCGTAGCCAAGGATGGTCGCTGCGGCACCACCGGCGATCAGACGCACGACGCGCCCACCCAGCTTTTCGGCCAGCCGCAGATGGTGCTCCACCCTCAGGCGGGCCTTGTCGGACAGGGTTTCGTGCCGGTCCGTTTGCAGGTAGAGGGCAGACCACGGCGCGCGCGAACGGTCGGCCATGCGCTTGGTGTGGCGGATCAGGCGTTCGGACAGCGCGTCCGGCCCCACCAGCACCAGAATCTTGTCGCCCGTGGCCGCTTCGGATTGCCCCATAGCCGCGCTGAAGGCGTCATTATCGGCATCCACCCGCTCGGCGGCCCGACGCAGCGCCAGTTCCCGCAGGCGGCCGAGATTGCCTTTTTTGAAGAAGTTGTCGGCGGCCCGCTGCGGCGCGCCTTCGGCGACATAGACCTTGCCCTCCGACAGGCGCTGCAACAGGTCTTCGGGCGGAATGTCGATCAGCGCGATTTCATCGGCTTCGTCAAACGCGACATCCGGCACGGTCTCCTTGACCCAGACGCCGGTCAGCCGTGCCACCACGTCATTAAGGCTTTCGAGGTGCTGGACATTCAGCGTGGTGTAGACGTCGATGCCGTTTTCCAGCAGCTCCTCAATATCCTGCCAGCGCTTGGGGTGGCGTGAGCCGGGCGCATTGGTATGGGCGTATTCATCGACCAGAATCAGATCGGGTTTCATATGCAGGGCGGCGTCGAGATCGAACGCCCGCACGCTGACGCCTCGATGCTCGATCGTTTTTTGCGGCAGGACGGGCAGGCCATCGAGCAGGGCCAGGGTTTCCGGGCGATTGTGGTGTTCCGCCACACCGATAATGACGTTTCGGCCTTCGGCGTGAAGCCGCCGCGCCTCGCTCAGCATGGCGAACGTCTTGCCCACCCCGGCGGAGGCACCGAAGAAAATCTTCAGCCGCCCGCGCAACAGGCCGCCCGCGTCATGGCTGACGAGGGCGAGCAGTTTATCGGGGTCGGGTCGGGTGTCTGCCTTCACTTCAGCCTTCCATCGAGTCGCAGATTCACCTCTAGCACATTGACGCGGGCTTCGCCGAGGACTCCGAAATCGGGCGTTTGCGTCGCCGCGGCGATGGCGTCACGCACGCGCTGTTCCGGCATGTGGCGGGCAGCAGCGATACGCGGCACCTGTACCGCCGCCGCCGCCGGGCTGATGTGCGGATCAAGGCCAGAGCCCGACGCCGTGAGCAGATCAACGGGCACGGGGCCGGTCAGGTTCAGCGCGTCGCGGCGGGCCTTTGCCGCTTCGATCAGGGCGGGATTATTCACCCCGTAATTGGAGCCTGACGAGGCGGCGGCGTTGTAGGGGGCGGGCCCTGTGGCGGAGAGGCGACCCCACAGATACTGAGGCTGGCTGAAGTTTTGCCCGATCAGGCGCGAACCGATGACGGTCTGACCGTCGCGGATCAGCGAGCCCTCAGCCTTATCATGAAAGGCGGTCTGGACGATGGCCGTGGTCGCCAGCGGATACACGCCGCCAAACAGAACGGTGAAGACGGCCAGAGAGACGACGGTGGGTTGGATGTGTTTGATCAGTGACACGAGGGTTGTCCTTTGTGTGGGGTTAAACCAGACCGACCACGGTCAGGCCCATATCGATCAGCTTGATGCCGATGAAGGGCGCCACAATGCCGCCCAGCCCGTAAATCAGCGCGTGGCGGGTCAGCATGTGGGATGCGGACTCGGCCCGGTACTTCACCCCCTTCAGCGCCAGCGGGATCAGGGCAATGATGATCAGCGCATTGAAGATGACCGCCGAAAGGATGGCGCTTTGCGGGGACGACAGGCCCATGACATTGAGCACCCCCAGCGCCGGATAGGTCGTGGCAAAGGCCGCCGGAATGATGGCAAAATACTTGGCCAGATCGTTCGAGATGCTGAACGTCGTCAGCGCCCCGCGCGTCATCAGCAGTTGTTTGCCGATCTCCACAATCTCGATCAGCTTGGTCGGATCGGAGTCGAGATCGACCATGTTCCCGGCCTCCTTGGCGGCCTGCGTGCCGGAGTTCATGGCCACGGCCACGTCCGATTGCGCCAGTGCCGGGGCATCATTGGTGCCGTCGCCGACCATGGCGACCATCTCGCCCCCTTCCTGCATCTTGCGGATATATCTGAGCTTGGTCTCCGGCGTGGCTTCGGCCACAAAGTCATCGACACCGGCCTCCGACGCGATGGCCGCCGCCGTCAGCGGGTTGTCACCGGTGATCATCACGCTCTTAATGCCCATCTTGCGCAGTTCGGCCAGACGCACCTTGATGTCCGGTTTGACGATGTCCTTAAGGTAGATCACGCCCAGAACCTTCGGCCCTTCGGCCACCATCAGGGGCGTGCCGCCCTTTTTGGCAATGTCCTCGACGACGGTGGTGACCTCGGCGGGGACCAGCCCGCCCTTGAGGTTGATCAGGCCCGCAATGGCATCGCCGGCGCCTTTCAGAATATGGCGCTCGTTGATGACAATGCCCGACACGCGCTGTTCCGCTGAAAACGGAATGAATTCAGCCTTGAGGTCGGCGGCCGAGCGCTCCGGCAAGCCGTACTGCCCACGGGCCAGGGCGACGATCGAGCGGCCTTCGGGCGTTTCGTCGGCCAGCGACGACAGTTCGGCGGCTTCGGCCAGTTGCTGAAGGCTGACATTCGGGGCGGGGAAGAACTCGACCGCCTGACGGTTGCCGAAGGTGATGGTGCCGGTCTTGTCCAGCAGCAGCACATTGACGTCGCCCGCGGCTTCGACCGCCCGGCCAGAGGTGGCGATGACATTGGCCTTGATCAGGCGCTGCATACCCGAAATACCGATGGCCGACAAAAGCCCGCCTATGGTCGTCGGTATCAGGCAGACGAGCAGGGCGATGAGGACGGTGATGGAGATGACCGTGCCCGATCCGGCCTTTGCGACGCTGAACAGCGAGAACGGCAAAAGCGTGGCGCAGGCCATCAGGAAGACCAGAGTCAGGGCCGCCAGCAGGATGGACAAGGCGATTTCATTGGGGGTCTTCTGACGTTTGGCGGACTCGACGAGACCGATCATCTTGTCGAGGAAGCTCTCGCCCGGATCAGCGGTGACGCGCACGATGACCCAGTCGCTGAGGACGCGCGTGCCTCCGGTCACCGCGTCGCGGTCGCCGCCGGATTCACGGATAACCGGGGCGGACTCGCCGGTGATGGCGCTTTCATCGACGCTGGCAATGCCTTCGATGACCTGCCCGTCGGCGGGGACGATGTCCCCGGCCTCGACGCGGACCGTATCTCCCTTACGCAGGGTGCTGGCGGCGACCGTAGTCAGCTTGCCCGACTTATCGAGCTTGCGGGCTTCGACATCGCGGCGCGCCATCTTAAGGCTGTCGGCCTGCGCCTTGCCGCGCCCTTCGGCGAGGGACTCGGCGAAGTTGGCAAACAGGACCGTGAACCACAGCCAGAAGGCGATCAGGCCGACGAACCAGACGGGCTGGCCGCCGCCGATGACCGTGCCGGGAACGGCCAGCATGATGGCCAGGATGAGGGTGGTGATGATCGACCCGACCCAGACCAGGAACATCACCGGATTGCGCGCCTGATAGCGCGGATCGAGCCGCTGGATGGCCTGAAGAACGGCCAGCCTGAAGTCGGTTTTATGGGTTTGCGAAGGTGCGGACATAGGATTAGCCCTTGATCAGGTTCAGGTGTTCGATGACCGGGCCCAGCACCAGCGCCGGGGCATAGGTCAGGACGCCGACGAGGACGATGACGCCGATCAGGAAGACGACGAACAGCGGCGTATGGGTCGGAAGGGTTCCGGCAGAGGCGGGAACGGTACGCTTGGCGGCGAGTGAACCCGCAATGGCCAGCACCGGCAGCAGCACGAAGAAGCGGCCAAACAACATGCACAGGCCAAGCAGTGAATTGTAGAAGGGGGTATTGGCGCTCAGACCGGCAAAGGCGGACCCGTTATTGTTCGCCGCTGAGGTGAAGGCATAAAGCACTTCGGAAAAGCCCTGTGCCCCCGGATTATAGATACCGGCCTGACCCCAGGGTGTCAGCACGGCCACCGCCGTGCAGATCAGCACGAGGGCGCAGGGCAGGAGCACCGCCATGGAGGCCATCTTGATCTCAAACGCACCGATCTTCTTGCCGAGATATTCCGGCGTGCGCCCGACCATCAGGCCCGCGATGAAGACCGTCAGGATGACAAAGACCAGCATGCCGTAAAGCCCGGAGCCGACGCCGCCATAGATGACTTCACCGAACTGCATCAGGATCATCGGGATCAGCCCGCCCAGCGGCGTGAAGCTGTCGTGCATGGCGTTGACCGAGCCGTTCGAGGCGGCTGTGGTCGCGGTCGCCCATATGGCCGAATTGGCGATGCCGAAGCGCGTGTCTTTACCTTCCATATTGCCACCGGCTTGCGCGGTGGCGGGTCCTTCCATATTCGGAGCGGTATCCGCCCCGGCGGCCACCAGATGCGGATTGCCGGCCTGTTCCAGCCCGATGCAGGCGGCGGTCAGCGGCACAAAGACCAGCGTCATGGCCGCGAAGATCGCGATGCCCTGTCTGCGGTCGCCGATCATCTTGCCAAAGGTAAAACACAGAGCCGCCGGGATGAGCAGGATCGACAGCATCTCGATCAGGTTCGACAGGGGGGTCGGGTTCTCAAACGGGTGCGCGGAGTTGGTGTTGAAGAACCCACCCCCATTGGTGCCCAGCATCTTGATCGCTTCCTGTGACGCCACGGGACCCACAGCAATGGTCTGGCTGGCGCCTTCGAGCGTGTGGGCGGTGACGTAGCTGGCAAAGGTCTGGATGACGCCCTGACTGCTGAGCGCTACCGCGACGATCAGCGCCAGAGGCAGAAGGATGTAGAGATTGATGCGGACCAGATCGACCCAGAAGTTACCGAGCTTGTCCGTCGTCTGACCCGTCAGACCCCGGATGAGCGCGGCCAGGACGGCGATGCCGACGGCGGCCGACACGAAGTTCTGCACGGTCAGGCCGACCATCTGGCTGAAATAGCTCAGGGTCGTTTCGCCGGCATAGGACTGCCAGTTGGTATTGGTGACGAAGCTGACCGCTGTATTGAACGCCAGATCCGGCGTGAGATTGGGCAGGTGCTGCGGATTAAGTGGCAGAACGCCTTGCGTCAGCAAAAGCCCGAACAGCAGAATAAACCCGCCGAACGAAAACAGGATGACGGCGGCAGCGTAATCCTTCCACGTCATGTCCTGATCGGGCCGGACATCGCCCATAGCGTAGATAAGGCCTTCAACGCGTGTGAAGACCGGACTGAGCCAATTGCGCTGACCCGACAGGACGCGCGCCACATAGCCGCCGAGCGGCACAGCCAGCGCCGTCAGCGCAGCCATATACAACACAAGCTGAAGCCAGCCTGCGGAGGTGATACCGAGGAACATGTTCAATTGTCCGGATTAGGGGAAGAGTTCGGGCTTGATCAGGGCGACGATCAGATAGCCCGCCAGAGCCACCACTATGATGGCAGAAGCAATGTAGAGCGCGGTCATTGTCCGCCCTCGCGCAGGCGGTCAGCGAAGCGGACAAAGGCCAGACACAGAGCAAAAAACCCAATGCCGGCTACAAGATAGACGATGGCCATGACGCCCTCCGTTATCGATAAGATCAACGGATGCGGTTTACGCCTCAGTGCATATAGCGGGTGTATAGATGCAAACAGTCCGCATATAGATTTTGTATAGGCCAAAGTCCGCTGGGGTGGGACGGGTCAGCATCCCATAAATGAGCGCCTTTGGGCGCAAATCGGTCGTGTGTCATAACCGTACACGCTAATCGGACAGCTTACAGTTTCACTTTTCCATCTCAACCACCACCACACTCCCGCCGGAGGGTTGGGTGTCGAGGGTTAGCACGTTGGTGTTCGACACCTTTTGCGTTGAGGTGACGATATCGGTCGGTTGGGTGCCGTCGGTCCACAGGCGGGCGGTAAAGGTGCCCTTGGGCAGGAAGTTCAGCGGCAGTTTGACCGTGCGGGCCTGATTGTCATTCATCAGGCCGATATACCAGGTCTTCCCCTTGCGGCGGGCCAGAGCGATATACTGATCCGGTTCGCCGCCTATAAAGCGCGTTTCGTCCCAGGCGGTCGGCACCTCGCGGATAAACGCGAACCCCGGCGCATGGACATAGGCCGACGGGTCGTCCGAGACCATTTGCAGCGGGCTGTCGTATACGACGTACATGGCCAGAGCCTGACCGCGACGGGTCTGGGTCGAGGGCATGACCTCGGTCGGCTTATAGCCTTCGGGTACGCCATTGCGGAAGCCGCCGGGTGTATAGTCCATCGGCCCCAGCAGCATCCGCGTATAGGCCAGATGCACATTGTGCGCCGCCGTCACGCGCTTCGACGGGAACTTGTCGTACTCGGCCCCCAGCACGCCTTCCTGCGTGATATAGTTGGGGTAGGTGCGCGACAGGCCGCCCGGCGGAAAGGCGCCATGCATATCGAGCAGCAGACGGTGTTCGGCGGTCGCCTTAGCCAGACGTTCATAGAAGGCGACCATCTCCTGATCGTCGCGTTCCATGAAATCGACCTTGACGCCCTTGATGCCCCAGTCGCTATAGGTGCGCAGCACCTCGTCCATGCGCGGTTCGATGTGTTTCCAGTGCACCCACAGCAGAAGGCCAACGCCGCGGTCTTTGGCGTATTTGACCAGAGCCGGCATGTCGATGGCCGGGTCGGCGTGCGTGATGTCGGTCTTCGGGTCGGCATCGCAGCAGCCGGTGGCATTGAGCGCCCAGCCGGCATCGATCAGGAAATAGGGGAAGTGGTTTTCGGCGGCAAAATCAATAAAGCGACGGAAGCGTTCCATAGTCGGTTTGTCGGCAGAAGTCGGGCCCGACCACCAGTCCCAGGCCGCCATACCCGGTTTCACCCAGCTGAAATCGCCCTGCGGCTGCGGTGCCAGATTGCCCAGCAAAGGGGAGGCGATCAGGTCGCCCGCACGGTCGGCGGTCATCACGACGCGCCATGCCGTTGTCACGCCCTGCCCCACATAGGCGAGGGAGGTGTCGTCCGGGCGCGGCGACAGTCTGACCCGGAACCCCTGTCCGTCGGGGACCAGACCGGAGCTGGTGTAACCGGCAATGCCCGACTGGGCGAGCGCCAGCGCCGTATGGCCTTTGGCTGAGGTGCACAGGGCCGGGATGTCGTAAGTTTTGGCCGCATCCAGTTGAGACACCTTGAGTTTCGTCCAGTTGTTTTCGTGCGAGGAGGTGTATTCGCTGACGAAGCAGGACAGGTCGGTGCTGAAGCGGAACTGCGTCTTTTCGGCGCGCAGTTTGACCGGTGTGTCGCGCACTATGTAGCGGAAGGCGACGCCGTCATCATAGGCGCGCACTTCGATTTCCAGCGGTGTGCGGGCGGCGTCGGTCGCCTCGAACTTCAGGCGCGCAAAGCTGTAGTGGTCGCGCGCCTTGGCGGCCTTGGTGGCGACCAGAGGTAGGGTGCGGTCCACGGTCCCGCGCTCGACCTTTTGCAGTTTGAGTGCCGACAGGTCCGGCCCTTCGGCCAGATCGAGGCCCAGAGGCGAATTAATGATCAGCGGCTCAGAACGCCGTGTGACCGAAAAGGTCCGGCCATCTTCGGAAATCGCGATCTGAAGCGCCTTGTCCGGAGACATGGTGACGACCTGAGCCGCCATGGCCAAGGGCAAAAGAAACATGCGGACCTCCCGTGGACGAGGCCTGTCGCGCCCGTCTCATTTAAAACGATGATTTACCTGTGAGATGAACTTGCCAGACAAATAGCGGGGAGGCAACGGTCTTTGTTGTCGCTGTCGGCTTGTCAAATCGCGTTTAGGCTCTAAACTGCGCAGAAATAATCAACATCGCGCAGGGAGCCCCGCCATGCCCATCTCTTTGGATCGCCGTCAGATATTGGCCAGTGCTGCCGCTTCGGCCCTGTGGCCCGTGGTGGCCTTTGCGCAGGATTCCGGGGCACCGCTGGTAGCCGAGGGGATGAAGGTGCCTCTTCTGCCGCCGCTGGAGAGCTTTCCCCTGTGGCCCAAGGGCAAGGTGCCGGGGGCCACGGGCGTGACGGTCAGGGAAGAGTGGATTCTGCGCAACCCCAAAGAGGGGAATCCGAACGACACAGCGGCAACCCATGTGACGGAACCAATCCTTATGGTGCGGCGACCGAAAAATCCGAATGGTGCAGCCATTCTGATGATCCCCGGCGGCGGCTATGTGCGCGTAGCCGTGAGTCGCGCAGGTGGCGGCACGGACAAGGACTTTGCCGATCGCGGCACGACGGTGTTTGTTATGACCTATCGTCTGCCGGCCGACGGTTGGGGCGCAGGGCCCGAAGCGCCATTGCAGGACGCTCAGCGCGCCATCCGTCTTATCCGCCACCGCGCCAAAGACTTTGGCATCGACCCGAACCGTATCGGCGTCATCGGCTTTTCGGCGGGTGGGCATCTGGCCGGATGGCTTTCGGAAAGTTTCGGGCGTGAAACCTATGCGCCGGTCGATGCGGCCGATACGCAGCCGACCAAGCCGCTGGTGACCGGCATGTTCTATCCGGTGATGACCATGCTGGCGCCTTACGCGCATGGCGGTTCGGTCAAGGCCATGTTCCCGAATGGCGGCACGGATGAGCAAAAGCGCAAGGTGTCGCTGGAGTTCAATCTGCCTAAGGATATGCCGCCAACCTTCCTCGCCCACGCGGGGGACGACCGGACGGTCCCTGCGGAAAACAGCCTGATCCTCTATCAGGCCCTGCGCGCGCAGAAGACACCGACGGAGCTGCATATCTTCGAAAACGGCGGCCACGGCCTGCGCGTCAATGGTCAGGATCAGCCCTATATGTCGCTGTTTGAGGCCTTTGCGAAACGCCACGGCCTGTGGGGGTAGGTTCTTTTTGAAAAATACCCCGCTGGAGCTAATTCCAGCAGGGTATTTTTTTATCTGACCGCGTTTACCACTTGCGTTCGATGGACAGGGTAAAGGTACGCCCCAAAAGGTCGTACTGGCTGGTCAGGGCCGCATTGCCGAGACGCGCCGCGCCGTAGTTGGAAATTTCCGGCGGCGTTTCGTCCAGGACATTTCGCACCGAGGCAATCACGCTCCACTGATCGAACGACTTGCGTAGCGAGAGGGTGTGGTTGGCATAGAACTCAGTATTCATGTCATAGCAATAGGATTGATTGGCGACGCCGAACAGCGTGCCGGTGTAGCAATTCGTCTTGTAATAGTCGAAGTCTGACGTTTCACCCACGAAGGTGCCGCTATAGGTGAAGGTATAGGTGCCACGGCGCAGCGAAGCCGTCAGGTTACCAACATATTCCGGATAACCCACATAACCGAGATAGTTGGTCGGCGTGGAGGCGTTCTTCAGTTGATAGGTCCACTTGCGCACAAAGGAGTGCTGGCTGGACACCGACACGTTGCCGAAGCTGAACCGGCGGTTATAAGCAAAGGTCAGATCAAACCCGCGCATGAACTGTTCGGCGACGTTGACATAGGCGTTCTGGATCGTGCGAACGCTGCCGTAGGTGGATGAGCCGCTGGTGAGGTCGCGTGTGAACAAGGAGCAGTAGGGCGACGACATACCGACAGAGTTCATACACTCATAGACGATGTTGTATGAGCCGTAGGTCGTGATCTGGTTTTTGATCTTCGTTTCGAAGAAATCGATCGCTACGCTGGCATTGGTGAACTTTGGCGTCCACACCATGCCGACCGTGCGGTTGTCAGAGGTTTCGGGCTGAAGGCCCGCCGCCCTACCGCCGCCGGTATAGACCGTAGCTGAGGAACCCAGACCGGCATAGGTGGTGCTGAGCCCCAGAGCCGCGCAGTTGGTTTTCACCGTTTCCGAAATGGTCGACGAAGTGCCGTAATTAATGCACGGGTCAACCGCCAACTGCGTCGAATAACCCACCTGATTGCCAAGATATTGCTCATACAGTGACGGCGCGCGGAACGAGGTGCCCTCCGAGCCGCGGACGCGGAAGGTGTCCGTAACCGCCCAGTTCAGGCTGGCCTTGTAGGTCGAGCTTTCGCCATAGGAGTCGTAGTCGCTATAGCGGCTCGAAACCGCGATATCCAGCGTCTTGGCGAACGGCAGGTTCTTCAGGACAGGCACGCCGAATTCGACATAGACTTCGTTGATATTGTCCTTGCCGACCGTCTGCCCCGCCGTGGTCAGGCCCCAGTAGTTGGCCTTCTGCGCCTGCGTTCCGGGCGTATCGTTGATATACTCCTTACGCAGCATAACGCCGATGCTGGCGGCCACCGGACCGGCGGGCAGGGTGAACAGGTCCCCCGACATGCTGGCTTCGACATAGGACTGACGATAGGTGGTGCTGCCCTGTTCATAACCAAACAGGAAGGCGGTTTCTTCGGGAGAGAAGACGCCGGTTTCGACGGTTGACTGACGATAATATTTGACGCCGCCGGCAGGACAGCTGGTTGCCGTGGTCAGCAGCGCGGTGTTGCAGACGCTGGCCCCCACCGTGGCATTGACGCGGTCATTATAGATGAAGTCGTAGCCATAGGTGGAATTGTTCAGCGAGATCTGAGCCGCAACGTCATAGGTCCAGCCCTTCAGGAAGCCTATCTCCGGCAGATCACCCTTAACACCCAGCAGACCGCGGGTATAGTGCACATCCTGATCGACATTATAGGGGATCAGGATGATGGGATAGCTGGTGGCCTTCAGTATATTGTTTGGGTTCGACGCGCTGACGGTCGGATAGAACTGGCGCCAGCTCTCCTGACGCGAAGTGCGGCGGTTGTACATGAAATCGCCATAGACTTCGGTGCCATTGTCCAAGGTATAGCCGCCGGTGAAGTTCACCGACCGGCGCGTCACCGGAGAAATGACGGTTTTCGACAGGTATCGGTCCTGCATATAGGGCGCGGTAGCGCGTGAGTTGCGCGATTCATCCGCCGTTGCGCCGGTATAGATGACGCGCTTAAGTCCGTTCGCCTGGGTCGAGTCAAAGACGTAATAGTTACCCGTATAGAGGACGCTGGCCGTCAGACCGTAGCATTTATAGTCACCCGTCGCCGGATCGACCACGTCAGCACGGGTGCCGTCGGCATAGGTGATGCGCTGTTGCGGGCAGGCCAGATAGTCGCGGTCACCCTGGCGCAGTGCTTCCTGCTTGTAATAGTCGAGGTTGAACAGCCCGTGGAACTTGCCTTCATTAATCGACTGGCTCAGGCTGGCATTATAGGTTTCACCGCCGCCGTGCTCAGGCACCGAGGCAAAGGCGCGGAAGCTGCCGCCAATCGACTTCTTCTTGGTCACGACGTTGACGACGCCGGCGATGGCGTCCGACCCGTAGATGGCCGAAGCGCCGTCTTTCAGGATTTCGTAGCGGTCAACGATGGAAGAGGGGATGGTGTTGAGATCCACCGGTCCGACTTGACCGCGCGTGCCCGCCGGGCCGACGCGGTGACCGTTGATGAGGATCAGGGTGCGATTGGCCCCCAGACCACGCAGCGACAGGGTGTTGACGCCGGGACCACCCGTTACGTTATAGCCCGTATAGCTGTTATCAATTTGCGAGGCGCTGGCGGCAATGGTTGAACTTTGCAGGATGCGCGTTGTGTCCACCACGCCTTCCAGCTCAGCCTTTTCGGTCGAAATGATCTGCACCGGCGAGGTCGCGTTGAATTCGGTGCGACGCAGGCGTGAACCGGTGACGACAACCTCCTGAACGGCGGTGTCTTCTGTGGGTTTGGCTTCGGCTTTATCTGCCTTTTCCTTGTCCTTGGCGGTTTGCGCCTGAACCTGCGGCACGGCCAGCGCGGTCAGAGCCAGAGCGGTGCAAAGAGCTGTGCTGAGCCCATAGCGTCCGGGTATGACTTTTTTCATTTATACGCTCCAAATATCGCCGCAGAAGGGGAGGAAGCAGCGAGAACGTATCAAATGAAAAGGAGTGCCCCGTAAACGTCAATAAACTGTCTCGTAAATACCGTATATATGTCGGTGTATATTGTAATTTTAGCATAGTATATTTCAATATAATTTCGTTATATTCAATAATGAAATAAATTAAGTCGATTTTGTTACAATTGTATTATTTTGAAAACAAAACGCCGATATTGTAACTTTGGTGACATTATTCAGGCGGTCCGACGTATAGGTTAAGGTTACAAGCGGCGCAGTCCGCGTTCCATGCGGGTTACGGCCCCTTGCGTCGATAGCCAGATAACGCCTTCCGTCGCTATGCCGACAAAGGCTTCGATCAATCGTGACAAGGTCGTTTCCTTCAAGCGGGCGCGGGCAAATTCTAGGTGCTCTATTTCCTGTATGCGGATATCGGCGATCAGGTCCGCCAGCGGGTCGTTCACCCGCATCAGAAAGGCGATCTGTTCGTCCAGATGCCTGTGTACCTTGCCTTCGACAGCGGCAGTGCAGGCCATGACGGCATTGCGGCCCATCAGTGCCGTCGCTAAACCTAAAACCCACCCTCGAGTGCTCCACAGCCACATGGCATGGCATGGTCGGGTCTTGTAAGCGCCCATGCTTTCACGAAAACGGCGACAATGATCAATTTCGTGGGAAAGCGTTTCCGTCAGGAACGGCACCAGATCGGGCTGAAGCCAGCGCGCGGTCCATAGCTGAGCCCTGTAGATGCGGATAGCGCCGTATTCTCCGGCATGGTTGACCTTGAGAATGCGAGCAATGGTTTTTTGCGTTGTCAGAGTCACGGCCACCCCCAATAGCCGCATTGTTCAGACCCATAGGTTGGCGTCAACCTCAGGCAATCATCCGGCGTAGGACCGAATTACCTTTGCGCGCGGCCAGCACGGCGGTGACGAATTCGCGGCGAATGGCCGGGTAGTCTATAGTCGGTGCATAAAAGCCCTGAAGCGCATGATAGATGTAGGCGTGGATGCGCGTAATGTCTTCGCCCGTCAGGTCCGGCAGGGGATCGCTGATCAGTATGGCCAGCGCACGCACCACGGCGCCTTCGGCCTCATCGTCGGTGGCATAGACATAGAGCAGCCGGTCAAGCGCGTGTTCCAGAACCTTCAGGTCGATCATCATAGCGGGCCTCTTAGAGCCTCATGCCGAAAAGTACTATGAAACCCTTTTTGGCACTTTTCGGGAAAACATGAGGCGTTGCAAAAAGTGTGAGCTATGAGGCGGCTCCAATGAGCCGACGAATGCTCAAGGACAACCTCATCCGATAAGATGAGGCTGCCCCCGAAGCCGTAAACGGACAATCAGTAGAAGGGGCGTCCGAAATAAAGGGCGTCAGATGTCTGTTTCGGCCAGAGACAACAGGGTGGCATTGCCGCCCGCCGAGGTCGTATCGACGGAGACGGTGCGCTCACTGGCAAAACGCAACAGATAGTGCGGGCCGCCTGCCTTGGGGCCGGTACCGGACAGGCCTTCACCGCCAAACGGTTGTGATCCGACCACCGCACCGATCATCGAGCGGTTGACATAGAGATTGCCGACCTTCGCCAAAGACTTGACCCGTTCGGCCGTTTCGGCGACGCGCGAATGCAGCCCCATGGTCAGGCCGTAACCCCGCGCATTGATGCGGGCGACCACGCTGTCCAGTTCACCGGCCTTCCAGGTGACGACGTGCAGGATGGGGCCAAACCATTCCTGCGACAGGTCTTCGATGGCGTTGAGGCGGATCAGGGTCGGCGGCACAAAAAGACCGTTTTGTGGGGATTCAAGCGTATGAATCCATTGCGATTGCATCGACTGGCGATACGCAAGTAACTTATCATGCGCAGCGGCGTCGATGACCGGTCCGACATCGGTACGGATATCCGCCGGGTCGCCCAGCACCAGTGCATCCATCGCGCCCTTAAGCATATGGATGATCGTATCGGCCACGTCTTCCTGCACGATCAGCAGGCGCAGGGCCGAGCAGCGCTGGCCGGCCGAGCGGAAGGCCGAGGTCACCACATCGCCCACCACCTGTTCCGGCAGGGCGGTGGAATCGACGATCATGGCGTTGAGGCCGCCGGTTTCGGCGATTAGCGGCACAAGCGGGCGGCTGTCGTCGCTCAGCAGGCTGCGAGCGATGGCGCGCGCCGTACCGGTCGAACCCGTAAAAGCGACGCCATGCACGGCCGTTGAGGCGGTCAGGGCCGCGCCGACGTCGGGGCCGCCGGGCAGGAAGTGCAGCACATCGACCGGGATTCCGGCCTCATGCGCCAGTTGCACGGCGCGGAAAGCGATCAGCGGCGTCTGCGGCGCGGGCTTGGCCACCACAGGGTTTCCGGCGACCAGAGCCGCGGTCACTTGCCCGATGAAAATGGCCAGCGGGAAATTCCATGGCGAAATGCAAGCAAAGGTGCCTCGCCCGGTAAGGCGCAGTTCGTTCACTTCTCCCGTCGGCCCCGGCAGGGTCACAGGGCTGAACTGTTCGCGCGCATTAACGGCATAGTAGCGGCAAAAATCGACGGCTTCGCGGATTTCGGCCACGGCGTCACCGATCGTCTTCCCCGCCTCGTGCACGCACAGCCCCATCAGTTCGAGGCGGCGCGTCTCCAGCAGGTCAGCGAGGCGCTCCAGACAGGCGGCACGGTCTTCGACCGGTGTCGCGGCCCAGCGATCGGCGGCGGCATCGGCAGCCTTCAGGGCGCGCGCCACGTCGTCGGCGGAGGCTTCGATGACCGTGCCGATGGGCTGCGACGGGTCCGCGGGACGCACTACCGTCTTGGCCGTACCGCTGACTGCTTGGCCCGACACCAGCGCCGTGGCGGCGTGAGGTTTCGCACCGATTTCGGCAATCGCGCTCAAGGTCGCATCAAGTGTGGCCTGATCGCTGAGGTCCAGACCCTGCGAATTGCGGCGGCCGGGAAAGAGGCCTGCGGGCAGGGGGATGGCCGGGTGCGGGCGACCTTTGACGGCGGCGATGTGGGTGGCGGGATCGGACAAAAGCGTTTCCTCATTAACAGTTGGGTCGGCCAGTTGATGCACGAACGACGAATTGGCGCCGTTTTCCAGCAGGCGGCGCACCAGATAGGCCAGCAGCTCCTTATGGCCACCGACGGGCGCATAGGTGCGGCAATGATAGCCCAGATCACGCACCAGACGCTCATGCAGACCTTCGCCCATGCCGTGCAGGCGTTGGAATTCAAAGTCGCGGCGTTCGCCCGCCCACTCCATGATCGTCGCCACCGTCAACGCATTGTGGCCCGCAAAGGCCGGCCAGATGTGCGAGGCGTCCAGCATATCCCTGGCGCAGGCGAGGTAGGAGACATCGGTCGCGGGTTTGCGCGTAAACAGCGGATAGTCGCTGAGGCCTTCGACCTGAGCGCGCTTGATTTCCGAATCCCAATAGGCCCCCTTGACCAGACGCACCTTAAGGCGATGACCGGTCTCCTGACCGATGGCCTGCGCCCAGCCGATCAGCGGACGGGCGCGCTTGCCATAGGCCTGCGCCGCCATGCCGAGGCCGTCCCAGCCGGACAGGACCGGATCACGCAGCACGCCTTCGATGATGTCGAGCGAGATCATCAGGCGCTCGGTCTCTTCGGCGTCTATGGTCAGGTCCATATTGTAGCCCGCGGCCCTGGCGGCCAGATGGCGGATCTTCTCAATCAATTGCGGAACGCAAGTTTCCTGATTGGCGACCTCATAACGCGGGTGCAGGGCCGACAGCTTGATCGAAATGGAATGGCCGGTCCCCTTGGGTGAACGGCCGACCGTATCCAGCGCCTGCTCATAGGCGGCAAAGTATTTTTCGGCGTTGGCAAAGGTGCGCGCCGATTCCCCCAGCATATCGAAAGAGGCGGTGAAGCCCTTGTTTTCGGGTTTGGCAGCGACGTCGAGCGCTTCGTCAATGGTGCGGCCCATGACGAAGACCTCCCCCATCATCTTCATGGCGACGGCCACACCCTGACGGATGACCGGTTCGCCCATACGGGTGATCAGTTTTTTCAGCGTGCCGGCCTGTTGCGGGTCTTCGACCAGGGCGCGGGTGAGGATCAGGCCAAAGGTCGCCGTATTGACCAGAGCCGAGCCGGATTTCGCCTTGTGCGCCCGCCAGTCGGCATCGCCGATCTTGTCGCGGATCAAAAGGTTGGCCGTTTCCGGATCGGGCACGCGCAGATAGGCTTCGGCCAGCGACAACAGCGCCACGCCTTCGGCCGTATTCAGACGGTATTCCTGAAGGAAGCGATTGACCCAGCCGGTCGATTGCGCCGCCTTGAGGTCCTGAAGGATCAGCCGCGCCTGCGCCATCACCCGCTGACGTGTGGCGGTATCGAGCGTGGCGTCGGGCAGCAGGGCCGCCAGCACCTCCGGCTCAGGGGCGCGATGAAGGGCGATCATGCGGGCGCGGGCGTCGGCAGGCGTCATGGAGGCTCCGGGATGGTCGTATATGAAACTTTTTTAAGTATGCCCGGTTTATGGAAAATGTCCTCGGAATTTTGCGGCAATTGACCGAAGGATATTTATTTATTATTGCCATTTTTATGCAAATATTCTGCGTAGACCGGATCGGGAAAACGCCATGCTGGATGAGATCGACCGCAAGATTCTGCGCCTGCTGCAAGCGGACGGGCGCATGACCAATCAGGCTTTGGCCGAGGCCGTGCACGTCTCACCGGCGGCTTGTTTTGAACGCGT
>NZ_JAIXSV010000151.1 GCF_027484505.1 Asticcacaulis sp. | reverse complement strand
GGGCGGGGTGAGTTCGGCCTTGCGGTCCTTGCTTTCGATTCCGACAACGATCACGGGCGCATTGGCGCCCCACGTCCCGCCCTGCTGGACCATGCCTGCGATGTGCGCGAAATCCTGCCAGCCGTCGCCGCCGTCGAGGAGATACAGGACCGGATAGCGTTTGTGAGAGGTTGCGGGATCGGCATATTCGGTTGGCAAGGATATGTTGACCCTACGCGTATCGCCCAGAATATGCGAAGTGATACGATAGCCTTTGCCGATTTCTACGGGAATCCCCGCACCGCTGAAGCCCGTTACCTGAGGCGTGGCAAAGGCGATATTCGCGGTGGCGCTTATGGCTGTGCTTAATAGAAACAACCGCCGGGACAGGATGGAGGCCGGTGTACCGGCACGGGGGGCGTATGTGTTAAAGCTGTCCACCTTGTTCAAAACGTCCCCCTTTGACCGCACTAACGCCGGATAATTGGATGATACCTGTCTCACGTGCCCCTTGGAAAGTGGAGAAGCCGCGGGTGCCCCTTACGCCGTAAGGCCAGTCGTCTCCCACTAAGATCCATTCGCGGAAGGAAGCTCTTATCTTATCCCTTGTTGCTAGGGTATGGGCACCCGTCTTTATGTGTGAAGACCCACCCTAATTCAAGAGATGCAGGAAATCTTCCGCCTAGGGGCCCCTGAATCAAAACTTGGGCGGTTCAAATCGACCAGAGACCAGATCAAACCTGCTTTAGATTATTTCGTTATTTGAGCATTAATCTTTGAGTCCCAAAATAGGCAGGCGCTCTCTAAGTCGCAAAATAAGCTCGTAAAGAGCGCTCTATAAGTAAACGTGGCGAGTACCAAGTGGATGCCACGTTGTGAGGTGGTGGTGATGTTTAATCGTACAAAAGCAACAGACGCATTTTTGATTGAGGCGCTAAACAGGTCACAAGCGATCATTCAATTTACACCTGAGGGTAAGATACTTTCGGCGAATGCTAACTTTCTCGCGGTGACGGGCTACACCGAAAATGAGATTATCGGTCAGCATCACCGCCTCTTCTGCCTTCCCGAGTATGTGCAATCAGAGGCCTATCGCCAGTTTTGGTCGAAACTCGCAGCCGGACAGTTTCAGGAGGGGGAGTTCAAACGTATTGGACATCAGGGGAAAATTGTCTGGCTACAAGCGAGCTACAACCCCGTCAGAGACAGCAGCGGCAAGGTCGTGCGGGTGCTGAAGATCGCTTACGATATTACCGAGACCAAGGCGAGATCTCTCGATCATGCGGGCAAGGTCGAGGCGATTTCACGTGCGCAGGCCGTGATCGAGTTTACACCGCAGGGCGAGATTCTCACCGCCAATGACAATTTCCTCGAAACAGTCGGTTACAGCCTCAAGGAGATTGTGGGTCAGCATCACCGAATATTCTGCGAACCGCAATATGCGCATTCGTCGGAATATCGTCAGTTCTGGGAATGCCTTGCAAAGGGTGAGTTTCAGGCGGCGGAATTCCGACGCCTAGGTAAAGACGGCAAAGAAATCTACATTCAGGCCTCGTACAATCCCGTCTTTGACGACACCGGTGCTGTCATCAAGGTGGTTAAGTTCGCCACGGACATCACAGAGGCCGTCCAGCGCCGTCTTCGCAATGAGACCTTAAGCCGGGAGATCAGCGGGCAACTTCACAGTGTGGTCAAACAGATGGTCGAAGCGACGCAGATGGCAGCGGTCGCCTCGACGGCCTCGACCGAGACGGGCTCGGTGGTCAATGCGGTGGCGGCGGCGTCTGAAGAACTGAGCGCCAGCGTCAAGGAAATCGCCGGCAATATGGGGCAGGCGCGCGAAAGCGTCGAAGGCATCTTCCGCTATGCCGAAGGGGCAGGGAAGTCTGCCGGGGCCCTCAATGACTCGGCGACCTCGATGAACAATGTGGTTGAAATGATCCGCGAAATCGCCAGCCAGATCAATCTTCTGGCGCTTAACGCGACCATCGAGTCGGCGCGCGCGGGCGAAGCGGGCAAGGGCTTTGCCGTTGTGGCGTCTGAGGTTAAGTCACTCGCAAGCCAGGCGGCGCGCTCGACGGAAACCATCTCCAAGGAAATCGCCAGCATGCAAACGGTGACAACCGAGGTGGTGGGTGCGCTGGGCATCATCACCTCCAATATGACGGCGGTGATGGACAATGTCTCCGGCGTCGCCTCGGCCATCGAGCAGCAAAAAGCGGTCAGTTCCGAGATATCGGGCAATATGCAGGCCGCCGTGACCGCCGTGCACGAGATCGACGAAAAGCTCAGCCACCTGAGCACCACCTTTAACGACGTGGCCCAGGCCTCTGAAGTGGTGAAGGAACATGTCGAAGCTCTGGTGGCGTAGGGTTTAGCAAGCGTACAGTATGCGTAAAGAGAAGCCACCCGGAAACGGGCGGCTTCGTGCTGTTGCGCAGCCGCGGGTAACCGCGATCATGTATTCTCAGTCCCGTAAGGGCGATGGTGGCGATCTGAGGTCGTTCTGAGACGCGCGGCCTCCACGTTAGAGAATTGTCCGAAAAGTGCCCCACACTTTTCGGACAAAAAAAGCGCGTCAAACCAAAAATTTAAAGCGCGGTTTCAGTTCAATCTGAAGGAAACGCGCTCTGAGGTTTGGACTTTCTGAATACGTATTTGCGACTAGACAAGGCCAATCTGGCGGAATTTGTTAGCCACAGTCGCATCATCGAAAGGTTTGATAATGTATTCGTCGGCCCCCTCACATAAGGCGTCGCTGACATGGAACATGTCACTTTCCGTTGTGCAGAACACAACAACCGGCTTCTTCCCTACTTCAGTCTCACGCAGTTTTTTAAGGAAGGTCAGTCCGTCCATAACCGGCATGTTCCAGTCCAAGAGTATGGCATCAGGCATAAGCCGCTCGCAAAGGGCAAGGGCATGTGCTCCGTTGCGCGCTTCGCTGACCTCAAAATCAAGCTGCTCCAGAATAGAGCGTGCGAACTTTCTTACAGTTCGGCTGTCATCCACGACTAAACATGTATGAGGGTTCGTGTTGAGCATTGTTCTTCCCTTTCTTTATTGAGCCGGTAGGACCGTGTGAGATCTGAGACTGGCGTGGCTGATCCCCGCAGCCTTAGCGACGGCAAGTTGACGGAGCGTCTGAAACCCTTCGACCATACATGCACCGGTGGTAGATCTTGCCGCGGCGCTAAGCTCTGACAGCTGGGTTTCGAGCGCCTCATCATCCGTGTCTCGGGTGTCGATTGACACACTTACGCCGCCCAAACCGCAATCTTTGACAACGGATATCGATTTTGGATTGGCCCTCACATTTCCTATGCAGGTCATTGAAAATGGCCTGAGGAGGGTGACGACCTCCGACATACGGCCTTGCGGGACGCCGTCAATGTCCCTGACTTCGAAGATACACCGAAGCCCCAGGTCCCGGCAGGCAGCCGAAACTTCAGAGATCATCCTCGCGCGGCCCCGCGCACTGGAGAAGGTGGAAAAGGCAGCCGGCACGACCATCACCATGCGGCGTTGCTCAGGCGGCTTCAACCGCAGCTGATTTACCCCGGACTGAAGATTTGCAATATCAATACGTTCGCGCAATGACCAGTCGAGGGCGGCTACCTGCTTAGGCTCCAAGGCTACCTGGCTGTCGATTGGCAAGACGATGGACTTCAGTCGGTGGCCGATGACCATGAGTTTGCGCATTTCGAAGAGAGGTTCGAGTGTGCAGAACATGCGGTACGGCGTATCGGGCACCTGCCAGTAAACCCCTTTAACCGAACTGCCCGCATCCTCTGCTGACGATGGCAGTGGCGGTGTGCTGACTTCGGACGCGATCCGGCCGTCACCGCGGTCAAAAAAGACATCAGGGTTTAAAGCGTGAAGATGAAGCCGATCCGTGTCAGTCACACTTGCCCAATAGAGCGTTCTGGAGGCATCTATCGTGCCAACGAAGTGATCGACCACAGTCTGGCGCAAAGCGTCTACCGCACGGGCCCCGGCGTTTTCACCGATGGTTGGTATGACGCAAAGAAAAATCTCGTCAGACAGAGGAACACACCAGTTGGGTTCTGGGTGGCGACGATTGAACGTTGTATTAACAAAGTCGAGAATGAGTGGCTGCTTACGTGTCCATCTCTCCCCTAAGGCGTCGCGCAATGGAGCCAGGTCGATCGCGAACGCCCTGCGTAATTCTGCGGCTCGTGTTTCGCGCAGTCTTTCGACAATATGGGCGGCGTCGTCGCGTGGGATGCGCAGGATGACATCGCCATTGTCGCCAGTCGGCTGCAGATAACCCCTGTCATTATAAGGCATTTTCGTGCCCTCGCGTGATTTGTAACAATGATACGCGAGGGTGCTTTAGGCAAAGCTAATAGACAATGTTAACAAATATTTCGATTTGGGCTAACTGAAAGGCGCGACTTCCGCTTTTGGATTCTTTCGGCATCCGTCAAATGTCCGCCTTGGGCGCTTGCTCGTCAAAACCTTTGCGATACGATCGTGGCACCGTGGCCGAAAGGCACGCCCGACAATCCGCAGCATTCACCGATGATCAGGTGTTAAGTTCTCGCAGCCTAGCCACAACGATGCGGCTGATCAGATCATGCGGCACATCGCGGTCATAGACGAATTTCACCGTATCCTTAGCCGAGCGCAGCGGCGCGATCTCGGGTTCGAAATCGTACGACCGGCCGATGGGTTAGATGGCGGCGTGTTTCTTCCAGCCACCCAGATAGAAGAGATAATCCGGCCCGATACGAAAGACCGGCATGCCGTACTTGATGTCCTCCACGGAGGTGGGCGCGGCGGCCCGCACCGTGCGCCGAATGGCCTCGACCACGCTGCGTCCGGGCTTGTCCAGCCCTTCGATATAGGCCTCGACTCTCATGCCGACCCCAGCGCGATAACCAGTTCTTCCAACTGATCGAAGGTGTTGCGCATACCGCTTTCCATGCCCGAAGCGATGATGCCGTCGCGCACATGGGCGGAAGGACATAGCTCGCTGAACCGCACGGTGGTCTGACCATCCGCCTCGCTCAGGGTCATCGTAACCACCACTTCCCCCAGATCGGCCATCGGCTCGTAGACCTGCGAATAGACGATCCGCGAATGGGGAGTAACCTCACGGTATTCACCATTGAAACCGATAGGTTCGCCACCGTGCGGTCGGATGACATAGCGATAACGGCCGCCCTCGCGTACATCGGCCTCGGTGCTGACGATCTCCACACCCAATGCCCTCGGTGCCCACCACCTGGCCACCAGATCAGCGCGCGTGTAGGCGTCGAAGACGATGCGTGCCGGCGCGGCAAACCGGCGATGAATAACGATTTCCCGGTCACCGATCAGTTCGAGCGTGGTGGGGTTGAGCATGGCCTATTCCTTCCTGTCCTGTGTTTCCTCGCGCACCATCTGCGCAATGACCTCGTCCATCTGAGTGAAGCGCGCGTCCCATAGCCGCCGATACGGCTCCAGCCATTCGTGCACGGCCATCAGTCCTGCGGGATCGAGCCGGTAGAGCCGCTGCTGCGCCCGCGCCTCGACCTCGACCAGACGCGCCTTTTTCAACACGATCAGATGCTTGGATGCCTGCGGCTGGTTAAGACTGAGCCGTTCCGCAATGGTCCCAACCGGTTGGGGCCCCTCACGCAGCAGCGAGACGATACGCAGGCGATTAGGGTCTGAAAGGGCGGCAAAGGTCTCGATCATGCTTGTATATTCCAATGAAAGAATATTCCTGTCAAGGCATGTGAATGTGGCGATATGTGAGAAAATGTCTTTGGTCGGTTTGTGCAGGGAGGGAGTCTGCGGGCCGGTAACGACGGCTTTCGCGCTGCCTTGTTGAACGATCAGAGTTTCCGGCTTCTGAACCGCCCCGGATGTGCCGAAGCCTCTAACTCGTGAGTAGATAGCGCGCGATCGCCGCAATAGGCTACCAAGCGGCCTATCGACTCGACTTCGCGATGTTCGGTTAGGGCGCTTGGTAGCCTATTGCGGGATTGCCTTGTTTGTCCATATCGATGTGCTCTGGCAATGCGAGCGCATCGTCAACTTCGAAAATGAGGTCTGGGCGCGATGCGCCGAGCTATGGACCGACAGTCTGCGCAATAATCCAGTCCGTAATAGTCTTCAACGCGAGGGCCGAAATAGTCTCGTCGATGTCCGCATACTCCTGAGGGCTCCCCGTTGTCGCTTTCTGTAGAAGATGGTTCAGGCCGGGAAGTTCAACGACCGTAGCATACTTGTTCTGCTTAAGCGCGTCGCGGGCAACGGGGAGATTGTCCGCAGCCGGTACCTGCGCATCCAGCGAACCATAGAGCGCGAGGACGGGCATGGTCAGTCGGCGCAAAGTGGGAGCGGGGTCGTACGCAAGGAAGTACCGCTCCCATGCTGTGGTCGTATCACGGGCCAGTGTCGGCGCCTCGTTGGCATCAACGACCTTGTCGGCGACTCCTTCCGCGACTATGGCCCGTGCACGGTCGGATGCTTCCTCTGCGGAATTGGCCGCTATGACCGCGTCGTAAAGCTTCCGGTCGAATACCTTTCGTTTGGCAATGTAGTCTTCCGGCACGCCATATAAGCGCGAGACAGTCTCTGATTGCGCCAGAAACAGGTTATCGCCGCGGATCGATGGTCCGGCCAGCATGACTACGAAGGCGATCCCCGGAGCATCTACCCCAACCATTGGGGCGATAATGCCACCTTCAGAATGCCCGACGACGCCCACGCGTTTAGGATCGATCCCAGCCTGTGTCTTCAAAAACTCGATGGCGGTAAGAGCGTCAGAAGCGAAATCGGCTGTAGTTGATCCACTGTACTGGCCCGTCGATTGGCCGACGCCGCGTTTATCGTAACGCAGAACAGCGATCCCTTGGCGGGCCAGCGCATCGGCAAGCACCAGGAAGACTTTGTGACCTGCCACGTCTTCGTCTCGCATGTTCGGACCTGTACCGCATACAAGAATAACCGCAGGGAAGGGGCCTTTTCCATCCGGCAGGGT
>NZ_JAIXSV010000162.1 GCF_027484505.1 Asticcacaulis sp. | reverse complement strand
GATTTCTCGTTTCCTGTAATTGTAGGACAATTCGAGAAATCGCGAATTAGAGCGTATTTCGTTCATTCTGAATCGAAATAGCGCTCTAAATTTTTTGGTTTAACGCGCTTTTTTATCCGAAAAGTGCGTCACACTTTTCGGAAAGCGCTCAAATGGCTTTCAGCTGCGAAAACCCTCTGGGACTGGAAGGGATCGCCTTCGTCGAGTTCGCCTCCCCGCAGGCGGATGCGCAGGCCGATGCCTTTGAGCGGCTGGGCTTTGTCGAAACCGCGCGGCATAACTGGCAAAACGTCAGCCTGTATATTCAGGGCTCTATCCGTTTTGTGGTCAATGCCGAACCCTCTGGACACGCCGCCTTTGCGGCGCAACACGGGCCGGGCGTGTGCGGCATGGGGCTGCGCGTGCGCGATGCGCAGCGCGCCCGGCGACTGGCGCTACAGAACGGCGCCGAAGCCGTCGAAGGCCCGATGACGCCCTTTGCCGAAGACGTCCCGGTGCTCAGGGGGGGTTGGCGGCACGCTGATCTACCTGATCGACGACACGCACCTGAGCGGGCACCTGTTCGATGGTTGGCGCGCCCTGCACAGGCCGCCCATCATGCAGGTGCAGGGCGCCGGCCTGATCGGCGTCGATCACCTCAATTACGCTCTGCGCAAGGGCCAGATGCAGACCTGGGCCGATTTTTACGTGCGCGTGCTGGGCTTTGAATCGCAACGCTATTTCGACCTTGACGCCCACGCCACGGGCATGGAGACGCAGGCCCTGATCTGCCCGCAGGGCCCCATCCGCATCCCGCTGAACGAGAGCCGCTCAGCCTACAGCGCCACCGAGGCCTTTCTGGAGGCAAACGGCGGCGAAGGGGTGCAGCATATCGCGCTGGAAACCTTCGATATCCACGCCACGGTCGAAGCCCTGCGCGCCCGCGGCGTGCGCTTTCAGGCTGTGCCTGAGCCCTATTACGACCTGATGGCTGCGCGCGTCCCGCACCACGAAGAAGACGTCGCGCGGCTGCGCCACAACGGCGTGCTGATCGACGGCAATGCCCGCCGCGAAGGTATTTTGCTACAGGCCTTCTGCGAAACGGGCGTCGGTCAGCTCTTTTTCGAGATCATCCAGCGCAAAGGCCACACGGGCTTTGGCGGCGGCAACGTACAGGCCCTGATGGAGGCCGCCGGACTGGATCAGATGCGCAAGGGGTTGCTGCGGGTTTAGAGCCGTCTAAATAAAGACCATATCCGCAATCTCGAACGGCCCGGCACTAAAAATCCGGTTATGGGAGTCGTTCTAAACCGCCTTCACAAAAATCCCGTCTGGCTCCTGAAATGACCAGAAAACCTTTCTGTACTCACGGTGCACACTGCGGATTTTGATGGCATTGCTGTCCGATTGCAGTCGGCCTGTATCCCCGTCATCCTTGATCTCGACAAGGGCGATATTGTCGGGGGTGTTTCGTCCCGCCACGCCGACGACGAAGTCCGGGAAGAAACGTTTACCTGTCGGCAGGATCAGCCGCGTCGCCCACTTCTCATTTTCAGGGTTCCTCAGCCACCATTTGATGCGCCCGGAATCGTCATTGTCGAGCATTTTCGCAAAGGCCATGCGCGTCCTTCGGCTCAAGTCAAGTCAGGCTGTGGATGGCACCACCCTAAGCAGTGAAGCGCCCGCCCGCAAGGCTGCGCTTTTTTCAGCATCCGGGGTCTTTTGGGTAGGAGCGCTAAAAAGCAAAAAACCCGCCTTTCGGCGGGTTTTGAAGCTGATTGGTGCCAAGAGAGGACTCAAATTTTAGAAATAGTTGTTTGATTTCAGAAATTTGAGCCATTTCAGCTCACTCTCGTTACCCACACCGTTACCCACGCGCTTTATGTTGCAAGTGGGTTACGGTTCGGATTTTCGTCGGCCTGAGCGCGGTGCCAACGAAAAATCTCTGCCTTCTGCGAACATTATCTGCTTCGTCAATCGAAGGCAACTATCCATGCCCGCTCGTGTATGACTGCACTCATCCACGAGGCCCTCAGACAACGGAAACGCATATAATCCGCATACAGATAAATTAAAATCAAAGGCCAACAGTCGTAAATTATCGGGCGGGTAGTCGAGATGTGACCAAGGGGCGCATATTCTAAAAAGCCGTCACGCTGTCTCGTTACCCAATGGGTGCGGAGAATATACCCCTTATTATCCGCAAAATATGCGGATAATAACCCTTGCTTGCGCGGAGAATATGCCGCACAATCTCCGCAAGGAGTGCGGAGAAATGGAATATATTCACGAACAGGATGGTTGGCCAGCCTTTCGCTGGAACCCTGAGACGCTCGCTGATCAGCTCGCGTCCGTGCGCCATAACCAGGGCAGGCTCGTAGGCCGCATGGAAGGACTGGGCTTCAATCTGCGCGAAGAAGCGGTTCTCACGACCCTCACCGAGGACGTTTTGAAGTCGAGCGAAATTGAGGGTGAGCTTCTCGATAAAGAACAGGTTCGCTCTTCGATTGCCAGACGTCTCGGCATGGATATAGGCGCTTTAGCTCAGGTTGACCGTAACGTCGAAGGCGTCGTCGAAATGATGCTGGATGCCACACAGCATTATAACACCCCACTGACCGCCGAACGCCTGTTCGGGTGGCATGCCGCCTTGTTTCCAACGGGTCGAAGTGGGATGACGAAGATCGTTGTCGGGGCATGGCGTGACGGCACATCTGGGCCAATGCAGGTCGTTTCCGGCCCCATCGGGCGCGAGCGAATCCACTTCGAAGCCCCGAACGCACCACGGCTGGATGAAGAGATGGAAGCCTTCCTGAAATGGTTCGAAGGGGGCGCGGACCTTGATCCGGTCATTCGCGCTGCTGTTGCCCATCTGTGGTTCATCACTATCCACCCGTTTGAAGACGGGAACGGACGTATCGCCCGCGCCATAGCGGATATGGCCTTAGCGCGGTCCGAAAGGAGCGCACAGCGGTTCTACAGCATGTCAGCGCAAATCAGAGCCGAACGCGCCGCCTACTACGACCGGCTGGAGAAAACGCAAAAGGGCGACCTTGATATAACCGGCTGGATCGGGTGGTTTCTGGCTTGCCTCGATCGCGCGTTCGTGGGGGCCGAAACCACGCTGGGTTCAGTTGTTTCGAAAGCCCGGTTCTGGGAAACGCACCAGGTGAACGCGCTCAATGCCCGTCAACGCCAGATGCTGACCCGCCTCCTCGATGGATTCGAAGGCAAGCTGACATCCTCAAAGTGGGCGCTGATCGCCAAATGTTCCCAGGACACGGCAAGCCGTGACATCGAAGACCTGATCAAACGCCGCATCCTTGTCAGAGATGCATCGGGCGGGCGGAGTACAAGCTATTCTCTAGTATCAGAGTGAGGGCGTGGACAACGGGTGTTGTCGAATAAGGTCTATCGCGGCCAAGTGAGTTCAGGTTGACCAATCGGAATGACACCGGTCTGGCCTACTGGCTTCGGCTTTGGCCCAAACATTGGTTTCACGATGCAGGCCTCGTCCTCACCTGAGATGGCTACTTCTCCGCACAGAAATCGCAAAAGATCGTCCCTCAGTATCAACCTACGCCCGCCGATTTTGACGGACTTTAGCGATCCGTCAGCCATGCGCTCGTACAGGAATGACCGCCCCAAGCCGCTGGCCTTGACGGCCTCGTCAATGCGGTAGGCTAGCTTCTGCGTGTTTTGAGTAATTGTCGCCGTCATCTCGCGCCCTCCCTTGTGGTTGCCTTTGGCGCGCTGCATTTTCTAGCCAGTGCCTCAAGTTCGTTTGTCAGTTCATCGTCAGGGTAAAGATGGTGTCGGGGTTTCATGGGCCTGTCCCTTCCGCTGGGGCTCAGAAGGATCAGCATGACAACCGGCGGGCTTCGAGTACCGGGCATCAGGCGCGTCTCCTCCACTGAGCAAGCGCCATGATGCCATCGCTGAGGTGATGGCCTCATAGCCCCGTTGCCGTCTGCGGCTACCGTTTCGCCGCAGTTCGATCAGCGGAAAGCTTCGGGACCGAGGTTACCCCGTGGAATT
>NZ_JAIXSV010000267.1 GCF_027484505.1 Asticcacaulis sp. | reverse complement strand
GTTTCCCCAAGCAATGCGGTTCGATCTTCGCCCATTGGGCATCGGTTAGAATATTGCGGTCCATGAACAGTATGAATCACAATTCGATTCATCTGTGAATCCCCACAAACCCTAGGCCGCGACCGATACGGACGTCTGGGTCTTCGCCTGTTCCGCCAGCACGGCCGCCATGGATTGCATCCACTGAGCCGTCAGCGCCGCCAACTTGGCCGCCGTGCCGTCATCAACGGTGGTATCTGTCGCCGATGACGCCGTGTCTTCGCTTTCAGAGGTCTGAGCGAACGCCTCCATGGGCGGAGGCGGCGGGCCTTCGGCGCGCATCTGTTCATCAAAGGTCGATTTTTCGCTCTCGGTGACCGAACCGTCGCCATCGGCATCCATCTTTGAGAAGAGTTCGGTAAGGCGCGCGGTTTTGTCGGTGTCTTCCGTAGCTTCGCTCTCCTCACTCTTAGACGAGGCCAGCATTTCATCGAGACTGACCGAACCATCCTGATTGGTGTCAAGTTCGTCGAAGGTCGCCGGTTTCTGGCCACCGCCTCCGGCCGCGCCGCCTGGCGGCGGGCCCATGGGCCGATCCTGCCCGCCTTCCTGAGCCTGCAACATGCCGCCCATCGTTTGTGACGACATCTGGCTCTGGAAGAAACTGAGGCCCTCCTCTTCGCTGACCGAGCCGTCGCTGTTGCTGTCCATGCTGGCGAAGCGTTCAGCGATTTTCGCACTGTCTTCTGTGCCGCCCTTACCTTTTGTCTTTTCGCTGGCGGAGGCGGTCATTTCCTCCAGCGTTATTCCGCCGTCGCTGTTTGCGTCGATCTTCGAAAACATCTTCGCGTGCATTTGCGACATGGCGGAGGCCGACATTGATCCAATCTGCATCTGTCATCTCCGTTCAAGTACTCACCTTGCTTGGTAAGCACAAAAACGGAAGCAATTCTCAATTAACAAGGCATTTACTTAATAACAATTTCAATACATTACACAATTTGGCGCAATTTTGCCTTATTCAATGCTTGTGAAAGCCTTTTCAATACAGCCCTTACATAAACCGAGACAAATTTTCCGTCCGGCAAAAACGCCGGATCGTAAGAGTGCGAAATTTTCCCCTTGCATGTCAGTCACGCCACAATCACACCATTTAAAAATCACATAGAGACCCGACAACAGACCCAAATCGGCGGAACCAGAGTCATGACCCTGAAAAAAACTTTACTTTGCGGCTTTCTGATCACGTGTGTCGCCGGTCAGGCCATGGCGCAGCCCCCGCGTTCGGCCCCGCCGCCCACGGGCGAAGCGCCGCCTGAGGCACCCAGTGGCCGCACCGTCGGACAGGCGGTCTTCTTCAGCCCGTCGGGGGAAGTATTCAAGGCTCCGCTGAAAGACCCCTACCCGGTCGCCCTGTGGTTCGCCGCGGCCGACACCAATAAGGACGGTGCGCTCAGCCCGGATGAGTTTCTGGCCGACGCGATGCGCTTCTTCGCCGTCGTGGACCGTGACAGCAAGGGCGTTATCACGTCGCAGGACAACACCTTCTACGAAACGGAACTGGCCCCCGAAATTACCGGTTTCAGCCCTCTGGTGGCGCAGCCTCGCAATCCGCGTAGCACCGATGAGGACGGCGACAAGACCGCCGCCGCCAACCGTTACGTCAAAAGCGTGCAGGGCGCAGCCCAGTTCAGCCTGATCAATGAACCGCAGCCCATCCGCGCCGCCGATGCCAATTTCGATTATCGCATCACGACTGAAGAATGGACGCGCGCCACGTCCCAGCGCTTCCGGCTGCTTGACGCCAACAAGGACGGTAAGCTGACCCTGGATGAGTTACCCAAAACACCGCTGCAGAAGGGGCTGGAGCAACGCGCCATAGAGCGCGAAAAGGAACAGAAGAAAAAAGGTGGCCTGTTCGGCGGCTGGTAAGACGAAACGAAATCAATCGTTTAGTATTATTTGAAACGGGTTGCCATGTTGTTGCATTGGCAACCTTTTTCATTTGTGTCACTGGAAACTTTCTGGCAAATTTTTGCCATCTCGTGCAAAATCATTGCACGTAGCGCCCCCAAAACAGCAAAATCCGTCTAATTACATCGCTAAAGCGCGTTTATTCTCGCCGCGTCGGCGTGAACGTGCTAACTGCCCTGCCTTCCAAAAGACCAGAACTAAAAGCGGCGCAGACAGTGAAACAGGTTCATAAACTCGGATTGTTCGGGCTGGGAGCCTTCGGGCGGCTGATCGTGCGTCATCTGGCGCCCTATTTCGACATTCTGGCCTGCGACCCCTCGCCTGAGGCGAAAGCCTACGCCAAACGTCACAATGTCTCACTGGTGTCGCTCGAAGAAGCGGCTGCCTGTCAGGTGGTCATCCTCGCCACGCCCATCCGCACGCTGAAGGACCTGGCGGCGAAGATCGCGCCGCACGTACCGCTCAATGGTCTGGTCATCGACGTAGGTTCGGTCAAGGTCAAGCCGGCGGCGTGGCTTCAGGACGTGCTGCCTCCGCAGGTGTCGATCCTGTGCACCCACCCGCTGTTCGGGCCGCAATCGGCGCGCTACGGCATCCACGATATGGAAATCGTCGTCTGCCCGGTGCGGGTACGGCATCTGAGCCCCATTGTGCGCTTTCTGGAGAAGACGCTGGACCTGAAGGTCTCGATCGCCACGCCGGAAATCCACGATCGTGCTCTGGCCGCCGTACAAGGCCTGACGCACATGATCGCCAAGGTCCTGAGCGGCCTTGAGCCCCTGCCGCGCGTGCACACCACGCGCTCCTACGACCTGATGATGCAGGGGGTCGGCTTGGTGCAGGGCGATTCGGATGAGCTGTTCATGTCGATCGAGCGCGATAATCCGTTCGCGTCCGAAATCCGCAAGCGCTTCTTTGCCGAAATCGACAGCTTGCGTGAACGACTGGAAGCCCACGGACGCGATACGGATTAATTTCTGCTTTTCCGCCGTCGCCAAGCGACGGCTTTGGCCGTTCGCGTCCGAAATCCGCAAGCGCTTCTTTGCCGAGATCGACAGCCTGCGTGAACGGCTGGAAGCGCACGGACGCGAAACGGATTAATTCCCGCTTTTCCGCCGTCGCCAGGCGACGGCTTTGGCCGTTCGCGTCCGAAATCCGCAAGCGCTTCTTTGCCGAAATCGACAGCTTGCATGAACGACTGGAAGCGCACCGTCAGGCGGATTGATGATTAGCCACGAAAAGCACGAAAATTAGAGCGTGTTTAAACGCTTAGTATCAAGAACTTAAAGGCCAAACGCATCCCTGAGATGGTCAATCTGATGCATCCGCTGATGTAAGACCGTCACAATCCCGATGTCGCCATTCGACAATCGCCGCCAATAGACGAAATGGCTTTCGGAGCGGAAAAAATAGCCATTCACGCCGAATTCTGCGGGAATGGATCGCGATCTTACGCCGTGGTTCTCGATACGATTGAAGGCCTCAAACAGCCCTCTGATATAGCTATCGGCTCGCGCTTCGCCCCACCTGTCGCGTGTGAACCGGTAAATCTCGTCAAGGCGTAGCGAGGCGGCCTCCTGAATCCGCACAGCCATATCTAGGCTCGATTGCGAGAGATTATGTCTTCCGCGGAAAGCGGTTGGTAGGTGCTTTCGTCGGCGGCAAAAGCATGAGTCAATTCGGCTTTCAGCCGTTCAAAAGCGCGTTGATCGGCCTCTGCCTTATCCTTTCGGATCAAGTCCCTTATATACTCGCTGACGTTTTCATAAGCCCCGTCAGGCCCTACATTCTGGGCTATGAAGTCACTTAGCATACCGCTGACCCGGACCGTCATTGTGGTGGTATTGGACATAGGGACACCCTGCAATTTGTCTTCAAAATAATCAATAATGAAGACAATGGCAAGTTGTCTGCCTACCCCTCTACCGCCTTTATACTGCGTTTGGTGGTGCGCAGGATGCGCGGGACGCGGCCGTCGGGGGCGTATTTGAGCAGGTCCTGCCGGAACTCATCGCGCTTTTCGTGCACCGAGGCCAGCACCAGCCCCATCGGTACGCCCAGAT
>NZ_JAIXSV010000016.1 GCF_027484505.1 Asticcacaulis sp. | reverse complement strand
GGATGCAGCCGAACATCATAAGCACCACCGGAACGGTGGCGGCCCGATGGGGCGGCGGTTCCAGAATGTTGCGTTATGGGGGACTTATCGCATGGGATTGTGCGCTGCGACAAGGGCGGATGGCGGGGGGCAGGGGTGCGGTGGGGGTGGGGGTGTCAGTTCTTGACCCAGAAATAGCAATTTTAGTGAACGATGTATATGACACTAACTTAAAGATCTTATATAACCGATCATTGAGTTGCGCACCTGTGAGTGGAGGCAGTCGTATGAGTATAAATTCAGAACAGAAACAGATTTTACCTTCTACTGAGAATTGTTGGTTCATATTGGCCAATATTCATGGATTTCCACATAAAAACCAAGAAGAAATTAAGAAAAGAAATAGGATAACTTGGAATCGATTTTATTCATCAACTATCTCCAATGCTGATAAATTGATTTTATCGGAATACTTTAACCTGAATGAATTGACGCCGTTTAGCGATAAGGAGATGGAGACCGTGCGTGCGCTGTTTATGGAAAGAGCAGAGTCTCTTGGATTAAATCTACCCGACCCGAAGCGTCGAATTGATTTTCGTTCTTGCCATTTTGATAAGCTAGTTGATTTTAGTGGGTATATATTTCCAAGTTCATCTTTTTCTGGTTCTAAATTTGGAGAATTGGCTATTTTTAATAGCGCGGCGTTCGTTGGAAAGACATACTTTAGGGGTTCTGAGTTCTGTGAAATTTCACAATTTTTAAATTGTAAGCATCTGAAGGAAGTAAGTTTCTCAGGCGCTAAATTCTGTTTGGATGTCAGTTTTAAAGAATCCAGATATAACGAGGACGTTAATTTCAGTGACTGCAATTTCTTGGGAGACGCGGATTTTTCTGGTGTCAAAGTGCATGGAAATTATTATTTCCGAAATTCAAAGGTTTTCGGGGATTCTAACTTTGCGAGCGTTATATTTTCTGGTGGTGTAAGTTTTACAAACGCTGAGTTGAAGGCGCCAACCTCTTTTAAGCATTGTGCATTCGAAAAAAGCCCACCAAAGTTTGCTGGAGCGCAATTACACGAAGGTACAGTATGGCGTGATGTGATTTGGCCGCCACCGCCGCTAGACGCGGGCCAAGCGGCTGCCTTCACTGATGCATATGAGAGATTGAAGTTAGAAATGGATAGGCTTAGAAAGCACGATGATGAGTTGAATTTTTTTGCAAAGGAACTGGAATGTAAAAAACTTCTAATGAGCCCACTAAATGGTGCTGCAATTGTTCTATATGATTACCTTTGTGATTATGGTCGTAGTTATGTGAAGCCAATTTACTGGTTATGCGCCCTTATTTTGTTTGGGGCTATTTTTATTAGTAGTCTAGAGTCTGGCAAGGAGTTTTGGGAATCCCTCGGAATTAGCGCAGCCAACTCACTCGCGAGTCTTGGAATTCGCAAGGATTTATTGGGAGATTCTGTATTGGAAATGCAGCCATTAACCAGAATCATATCTGGAGTTCAAACAATTGTGGGTATTCTATTGATATTCCTCATCGGATTAGGTCTGCGTAATCGATTTCGGATGCGCTAAATCCATGAGACCGAGGTCATTTCAGTTGAAGCACTCTGGGTGATTTATCTAAGGCTCATTCATTGATACCTGTCTGGCGGTTTGTGGTGACCTGATTTCGACAGTTCTCGGCAGTAAACTCATAAAAGTGCTTGGCGTTGATTTGGGGGCGTGATTCAAGGATTTCCGCAAGGAGCCATTGATGACGCGCCGCCGCTACGAACTCACGGACCGTGAATGGTCAATCCTGTCACCGTTGTTGCCGAACAAGCCTCGGGGCGTTCCGCGCGTGGATGATCGCCGGGTTCTGAATGGCATTTTGTGGCGGTTCCGCACCGGCTCGCCCTGGGCGGAGATACCGGAACGGTATGGTCCTTCGACGACCTGCTACAACCGGTTTGTACGCTGGCGGAAGGCCGGGGTCTGGGATCGGCTTCTGGCAGCGGTATCGGCCGCGTACGACGGCGACATCGTGATGATCGACAGCACCTGTGTTCGCGTACATCAGCACGCGGCCACGGGAAAAAAAGGGCTGGAGACGATGGCGGCATGGGACGTTCCCGTGGGGGCCTCACCAGCAAAATCCACGCGCTCGTTGATGCCGAAGGCCGCCCCGTCCACCTCCACCTGACCGCCGGGCAGGTTGCCGACTGTACCCAGGCCGACACCCTGATTGAGGATCTGGGCGAAGGGAGCATTCTGCTGGCCGACAAGGGCTATGACAGCAACGCCATCCGCGCCCAAGCCGCCAAGCGGAAGGCTTGGGCCAACATTCCACCAAAAGCCAACCGCAAGGGCAGCTTTGTCTTCTCCTCCTGGGTCTATCGGCAGCGCAACCTCGTCGAACGGTTCTTCAACAAGATCAAACAGTTCAGGGGCATAGCCACCCGATACGACAAACGACCAGAAAACTTCCTGGCAGCCGTAAAGCTCGTCGCCGTCAGGCTATGGTGCCGGGAATTATGAGTCTACTGCCTAGGCAATGTGCGTGGTGCCGGAGGCTGCGGTGGGACCCAACCGACCGGCACCGGCGCTGGCGTTTGCTGACGAGCGTAGTTTTCCAGGCTGGATAATGAGGGGCCATAATCTTCCGTCGGTGCGGCCAACCATTTGGGGTCCAAGGCACGGGCGGCCTCACGGAGATCAGCCGGGATATCGTTAACGCTGTCATAGGCCCCGAATGAACAGAAATAGGAGATGTGCCCTGGTGCCTGACCCATCAGCATCCACGGCAACCAGGGATTGATCCGGGACCATTGCCCAACAGACTTGACATGTGTCAGGTCGGGATTTTCCAGATCGCGGCGTTTCATGATGTAGGTGAACATTTCCGACACCCGGTTGAAGGCACCGGCGGACTCACGTGGCCATTTCCCCGGTTGCAGCGCATTAGGATAGAAAAGATGGATATCGGTGCTAACAATGACCGTGTCATCAGGGCCATATCGCCAGTCCAGCAGGAAGGGAACTGGCTCTCTCTTTTCGGTATTCAATCCGCCGTAAGTGGGAAGAGGCTGACGGAACGCACTGATCGTGTAATTGAAGGGGTCATTGGCAATAGGGACAACACGAACGTCCTCACCCGTATAGGGATTATACCATGTCTTCAGGATTTCCCCGGTTTTCGCATCGCGGTAGAAGCCGATTTCCCGCAGCATGCGGCGATAGGATCCGTCCTCCAGCCGCCTGCAGCGGACGAAACTGAATCCATCCAGGACAAACAGTGGCCGCACTGGCTCGTTGTCGCGAACGCCATAGACCTTTCCACGAAACCAGCCGATCTTTTCCTTGGTCGGGTCAATATCCATGTCCAGCCGGGCATAGCTGTCCCGATTCCACTCCGGATTCTTGAAGTCAATCCTGGTGAGAAAGGGAGGCTTGTTTGCGCCGACGGCAGTTGTCGCCAGCCCACCGATTGC
>NZ_JAIXSV010000281.1 GCF_027484505.1 Asticcacaulis sp. | reverse complement strand
TGCGGGGACACCGGGGAAGTGACTGCTTGCGTGTGACGATCCGGAACGGGGCAAAGCGTCTGCCTTGGGCTGTCGGAACCAGGGGGACACTGTTACCAGAAAGCTACACCGGACGCCAGCCCGCAACGTGATAAAGCTGCAACAGGGTGTGGTGGGGGATGGGCTATAGAATCTTATCTCCTTGATTGTATTAAATATCGACTTAAAATTAAAAACGACCGTAAACGAACCCACATGATTCAGTCCCGAAAACCAAAATTGAAGTGGAATCATAATGCCAAATAAGTTAAAAATAACACAAATACAATTTAAAGTTGGAACAGATTGGGACAATAATCCATTAAAATTAGAGTGCAATAATGTTACAATTCTTGTTGGACCTAATAATTCAGGGAAAAGCCAAACTCTACGTGAGATTGAAGGGCGTTGCTCTGGTGGAAATATTCAGTCATTCCTGCTAGATGATGTGCAAATTTCCATGCCAGAAACCGCTGAATCTATTGACGAGATGATGCAGATATTTCGTTCTGAGGCCCGTGAAGGTCAAGCTACTTCACCAAATCACGTTTGGTACTCCAGACCCAAAATACGCAATAATGAAAATGAATTACACATACAAATTCCTAATGATGCCTTTAAAATTTGGCTACAATCAAAAAGCACCCAACAAATAAGAGAGTATTTTATTCGATTTTTTACCGTAAGGCTCGATGGAAGATCTAGATTTGAATTGGTTGACCCCAAACCTACCGGCCCATTAGACAGATATCCAGAAAATTTATTGTGGCATCTATTTAACACCGACAACCAACGTAAATCAGTTCGAGATTTCACTAAAGAAGCCTTTGGTAAGTTTTTTGTTATTGATCCAACAGGAATGACAAAGTTCCGAGTTAGGCTGAGCGACCGAGAGCCTATCAGCGATGCAGAGGAACAGGCCTTAGACTCATCATCAAGGGATTTTCATGCGAATGCGCCAGTAATTCAATCTCTAGGAGATGGAGTTCAAGCATCTGTAGGCCTTGTAGCCGCGGTACTTAGCCTTCCTGATCGAATTATTTTGATAGACGAGCCGGAGGCGTTCTTACATCCAACTCTTGCTAAACGCGTAGGTCGTCTACTGGCAAAGGCTGTACGTGATCGGGATGCTTCATTGATAGTAGCAACACACAGTTCAGAGTTATTGCTTGGCTGCATGCAGTCGGTACCAAATCTAAGAATCGTGAGACTGACATATGCTGGTGGGGTCGGAGGCGCTCGCGCATTGGATGCCATTGAGGTCCAACGATTAATGAATGACCCACTACTACGGTCTGCACATGCTTTACGCGCACTATTTCATCGTGGTGCTGTAGTTTGCGAAGCTGATGCTGATCGAGCTTTTTACGAAGAAATCAATACGCGCCTGAGCACTGAAAATCGTGGTTTACAAGATTGCATATTCATGAATGCACAAAATTGGCAAACTATTCCACGATTAGTGCAACCACTTAGGAAATTTGGCGTTCCAGCGCTCGCGATATTTGACTTTGATGTTCTGATGAGCGAGGGCTTTGAGGCTCTTTGGCCCATGGTTGATCTCGTTGGAATCGAGTTACAAACACTACAGAATGAACGTGTAACCGTTATGGATGCAATGAAAAGCGTTGGTCGAAAAAAATGTAAAGAAAGAGGGATTGAAGCACTTGCAAAAGAAAAACAATCAATTGCATATAATTTATTATCTAGATTTTCAGAATTTGGAATATTATTTGTACCCGTCGGCGTACTAGAGTGTTGGCTAGAAAAACTCCTACCAGGACCCATATCAAAGCAAAATTGGCTATTTACTATTTTTAAAAAAATGGGCTCCGACCCAGATTCCGAGAATTATATAACGGCAAGCACCGATGATGTTTGGGGATTTCTTGAGCTAGCACGCAATTGGATTGACAACCCGAAACGGCGTGGAATGCCAATTTGAGCAGAAGATAAACTTGATCTTTTGCCACCTAATGAGCTGCTGGTACTGGTGTACCAGCAGCATTTTCCCCTACTTCAACCCCCGCACCACCTGTATATCCAAATCCCTGATCTTCTTCCGCAGCGTATTCCGGTTCAACCCCAGCATATGCGCTGCCTTGATCTGGTTGCCCCGTGTCGCGGTGAGCGACAGGGACAGCAGGGGCCGTTCGACCTCTCGCAGGATGCGGTCATAAAGCCCCGCTGCCGGGATACCGTCCTTATGCGCCGCGAAGTACTCCCGCAGGTGGCGTTCCACCGCCGCCGACAGGCCCTCATTCACCGGTTCCTGCACGGGGGCTGCGGCCGGGTTGGCTTCAGCCAGTTCGGTGTCGATGACGTCGAGGCTGATCACTTCCTGGGAGTAGAGTGCGGCCAGACGCTGGACCATGTTTTCCAGCTCGCGCACGTTACCGGGCCAGCGGTAGCGCTTCAGCCGGTCCATGGCGGCATTGTCCACCGTTTTGGCGGGCAATCCCTGCTGGGCGGCCTGGTTCAGGAAATGGCGGACCAGGGCTGGCACATCCTCCGTCCGCTCGCGCAGGGGCGGCAGGCGGATGGGCACAACGTTGAGGCGGTAGAACAGATCCTCGCGGAACAGGCCCTGGCGGATCAGGGTGCGCAGGTCGCGGTGGGTGGCGGCGACGATGCGCACATCCGTCTTGATGGGCGTGCGCCCGCCGACGGTCGTATATTCGCCTTCCTGCAACACGCGCAGCAGGCGCGTCTGCGCCTCCAGCGGCATGTCGCCGATTTCGTCCAGGAACAGGGTGCCGCCCTGCGCCTG
>NZ_JAIXSV010000217.1 GCF_027484505.1 Asticcacaulis sp. | reverse complement strand
TGGCGACACATGGTTTATATACAGTATCACTGGAGGCACAGTCTCTGTTTCGAAATGTTACGCGTCCTTTTCCGGCGGATCGAGCGCTACATTGATTGGAATGTTTGGATACGTAACCAGCACAACGCCTTTCAATGTATCGGAATGTTATTTTGTGTGCAATCCAACAGGAACCACTTCTTTGGGTCGCTTTTTCAGCTCCCCTCGAATTCAATCTGTTTTCACCTTCCGGGATTGTTACATTAATTCCACCAAAGCTGGCAGCACGGTATTTTTAGATGGTGTGTCGGAGCCATTCCAGACCGGGGCCACGGCCATGACCTTGACTCGTTGTGGCATCGTGGGGGCTGGCGTAAACACATTTGTAAATGGCACAGGCACTGTTCCTCTGACTTTGATTGATTGTTTTGCACCTTCTGGTACTACTTTTGCATCAGGGGCAGCAGGTGTTTCGGGCACAATATCAAACACAGCCTCAATCACAACAGCAGCTCTGATCGGCACTGGTGCAACCACGTATTGGACAACAACTGCTGGGTTTCCAAAACTTACAAACCTTGCATCGTTCATGTCAGGATACACGACAGGCACAAGCACTGGTCTCACAGCTCCTACCATTATCGCCGGCGAGGACGATACTCCCCCCGTTATCACTATTCCTGAAGCGGTTGTCTGTTTTGCAGCTGGTACCAGGTTACTGACGGCAGATGGAAAAAGTATTGCCATTGAGAACGTGAGACCCGGCATGAAATTGGCCACTTCGCATTCGTGCGCAAAACACATTACTGTACAATCGATTATAACTTGTTTGTCTTGGAAGGTTGTGGAGTTCCCGCCATTTACTTTGCATCACTTGCAGGACAAAACACTGTTTGTTAGCCCTTACCATCTCGTTTACCATTCGCTGCACAACAAATGGGCAGAGGCAAACATGATGGAAGGGGGATTTCGGGTTTTGCTTCATCGGCCAGTGCAGCTGTTTAACATTCAGGCGTGTGAGGGGTGGAAAACTATGGTCGCAAACAACGTCTTGTCAGAAACTTGTGCAATGACCGAATCCGAAAAACTGAAAAGAAAACAAACTATTGAGCGTTTCAACATTCCACATGCAATTTAAAAATGAAGTGGCACAATTCTGCCTTGCTCCAATTCGAAAAGCACTTTCATGTAAAGCCACATCGGACTGATGATCGGCCGCTTGTGAAACACATGCGAGACGGCCTGGCGCAACGTCATGTGTTCGCGGGCAATCAGATAGGCCAGCACCAGGGTTGCTGACCGAGACACGCCGGCCATGCAGTGCACCAGTATGCGTGCGTCGGGCGTCTCGGCCCGCGCCTTGTCGATAAAATCGATAACTGGCTGGAAAGTCTGGCGAACAGCGCCATCCATGGGGGCGCAGTCGTACAACCGCACCCGCAAATTCCTGTCGTCAAGATGCTCAACAAGATCGCGCTGTTCGAAATTCGGGGCGCAGATGCAGGTGGCCGTGGCGTGAATGACGTGGGTTATTTTATGCTTGGCTCGCCAAGCGTCGTTGCTGGCATACTCCATGTCGCCCACATACAAGTAGGGCATAATACGCGCGGGCGGCAACACGGAGCGACGTATGGTGTCCGGATGTTCCGCGCCGATATACAAGCGACAAATGTTTCCGTCGCTTTGATAGTAGCACAGCTCGCGTAATTTGTTGTTGTTCAGCACATGGTCAACCACATCTTTCGGCACATTTTGTTCGTTGATTAAAAAGTCGCGCAAATCGTTGATTTCGACACGCGTGTCTACTAATGACGAACCTTTCATCAGCGACACATTCACGAACTCGGACATTCTTTTTTTGTCGGGGGTTTTCTTTGTGCTATTCCAATAAAAAATTTTTTATTCTCTTAATCATTCATACTTTTCCACTTTTTTCAAATAAAGAGGAATGACATTTTGATCTGGAAACAAAAACTGCCGCACGGGTTCGTACTTTGCCTTGTTCAAATCAAGCACATTGCGAAAGTCGTGGGCTTGTTCCCAAAAGTCATTGGTGATGACTGTGCGCGGGGTTCCTCCATCTTGCAAATGAAACAAATAAGGTTCGAGCCATGCGCGCTTGGTCATCTTGATCTTCCAGTCTTGCTTGTTGACCAACACTGGGTTCAAAAAATAAACGTAGCCAAGACTGCGAATGAGCGGCTGTGCGCCACGGTCGTCGAAAAAGGAAAAAAACTCGTCAATCTGGTCGTTTGTCACCAGGCGAAAGGAGAAAATGTGTCGGCCCACAAACACCACGGTTCCTTCGTTTAATTCAATTAGGACAGAGCTGGTGTTGCCGTGCATGCAGTTTTGTTTTGGAACACCGTCTTTTTGCCAGGGTAACCAGACTTTCTTAATATCCACAAACTCCAAGAATGGCTCTTCGTGCTCGCCAACATCATTTGGTGTTGCGTCCTCAATTCGCCGCATAACTTGAACTTGAGTCATGGTGCTGCTCACCGTATGATAGACAACATAGGGGCCTGCAGTAACATATCGCTTGACGTGCGAAAGGTGTAACGCTGGCGAGCCTCGACGCTGTCGTGACGGTGGATCAAAGAACGGATCCTGGACAATATCCCGCATCTTTGATTGAAACAAGGCAGCATCAAGTTCTCGGCTGAACTGCTCACCAAATATTGGATCGTTGATGTCCATTTTAGCTCAGTTTCCTCTTTTTCTTCATAGCCCAAAAAAAAAAAAGTAAAAAT
>NZ_JAIXSV010000069.1 GCF_027484505.1 Asticcacaulis sp. | reverse complement strand
GGAGATCGGCTGGATCGACCTGGCGCATGTGTCTGTATCTGGTTGGTGCGAGGTCCCGGACATGACGCCCGATCCCTGGGCCTGAGCAGCACTGGAAGTCTGGATGCCGCTGCATGAGCGCCAGGTCGCCATCAATGTGGGTGATTACCCAGCCTCTGCCGGCACGCGGGTCGCGCTCGTTCAAGATGTCGACGACATCGCCAACCGCGAGAGGAAACCGAATATCCAGCAGCAACGAAAGCACCATCAACTAGAGAACACCAACACGATTACTATAACAAAACACCAATAAAGAGAGAAGCAATTAAAAACCTCAAGAAAAGTAATATTACCTAACAACTTGGCATAACAAATGCTCTCATTTTTGGTGAGCCAGAGCATTTATTTGATGACATTCGAGCGTAGCGAGAAATGACTATCAATGTGGTGTTTGCTTCATTCTCGGAGCCTGCCGTCGCGTGGATTTTAAAGCGCTGGCGGAGAGGGGGGCGGCAAATGGGAAAGGGAGGGTGGCTCGGGTGCGGCTGGCGCGGGGCCGGAGGACCTGCGACGGACGCGGCCGCGCTGCCTGACCGGCATTTGCTGCCCCGCTTTCCGCCAGCGCATCCACGCGAGCGACGGCAGGCGCCGGAAATGACAACGAACATCTCGTCGGGCGTCAGCCCGACACCGCTTCTCAGCACCAACTGGGCAGCGCCGACGAAGAAACTTGGCATCGCGGCCATAGCGTCACGTCTCGCGCTATGATATGTATTTCAAAACAATAACTCTCGTTACAAGACTATGCCGCCGCTCCGCAAGCCAACCCCGTCGTCCTCCCCTCCCCCGGCCCACCCGCTGTTTCAAATCGACCTGACGCAGAAAACGATTATTCGGAATATTTACATTGGCGGTCGGCGAACTTCGTTGCGCCTTGAGCCAGCGTTCTGGGATGCCATTGAGCTGATCGCGGAAACGGAGAAACGGTCACTCACCGAGGCGCTGAACGTGCTGGACGTCAAGCGGGGTGCGGCCTCCCTGACAGGAGCGATCCGGATTTTCTGCGTGAACTATTTCCTCCTCCAGGCCCCATCCCTCCCCGTCACGACGGGTGAGCTGGTGGAGGTGGGGCAGAACCAGGCGGCCGCCAGCGAATAACGCGCGTCCCGCAGGCTGATGGGCACCGACCGGCACTGCGGCCGGGAGCAGCCCCCGTCCGAACCCTACGCGATAGCCCGAGACCCGCTTGCGGGGCTCGGCAGTTCTTAGGGTCTGGCGCGGCCCATAGGCCGCGGTGGACCCTTAGAACTGGTACCGTTCGGACAACCGGCGGCTCCGAAGGAGACACCGGTTGCCCCGCCAAGGCGGGGCGGCCCCCCATACTCCTTGTTGCCTTCTGTGTTTCAGGCCCTGCCCTATCCGACTATTCCGGCAAAGGTTCCAGAAGATCGGGGCTGTTGTTCTTCACGGACCCGACTTTCACATCGACCTTCCAGGCCTGCATCAGTTCGGCCGGCAAGGTCTTCAACACGCTGTCCGGCATCGCGTTCGGAATCTCGCCCAGCCAGGTGGACCAGGCGCTTTCAGGCAGTATCATCGGCATCCGATCATGAACATCCTGGACCAGTTCATTCGGCTTGCCGGTGATGACGGTGAACGAGCGCAGAACCTCGTTTCCGGCCAGCTTCTTCCATTCCCACAAGCCCGCCACCGCGAATGGCTCCCGCCCACGCAGGGCGAAGGCATAGGGCTGTTTGGTGTTCCCCAGCTTCTTCCATTCGTAGAAGGCGTTCATCGGGATCAAACAACGCTGGCCACGCTGGAAGGGCTGTTTGAACATCGGCTTCTCCAGGAGCGTCTCCGCCCTGGCGTTGGTCGGCTGCGGCCCGCGATTGGCCGGATCGGCCCAGGACGGCACCAAGCCCCATTGCAGCAGGTCCAGGTGCCGCGTGCCTTCCTTGGGGTGCAGGCGGACCACCGGCAGGGCCTGGGTGGGCGCGGCGTTGTAATTCGGATCGAAATTGACCAGGGGGTTCGACGTCCCGAACAGGGCCCGCAGATCGCTGGGTGCAGCGGTGATGGCGTATCGTCCGCACATGCTGTCCTCGTACTGGCTCCAGAGGCTTTCACCGGTCAACCATTCATGCACCAGATTGGCGGCACCAATTCCGTGGACAAGGTCCATGCTCTGCGCCTGATGAACATGGGTAATGGCCGCCTGGTCAACGCCCATCCGCCGCAGAACGCCGTCCAGCAATCGTTCGGCGGCGGCCGCCTGCCAGAACAGACGCTCCACCTTATCCTCCAGGGTGCGGATCTCTCGCTCTCCGCCCGCCCCTTCCTTTCCTTCGGCCTGGTCCATGGACGTCACACTGGCAAATGCGGCGTGGTCATGCCGCGGAGCCGTCACCATACGATGTTCTGTTTTTGTTCTCAACCCCACCAAAAGAGCGCAACAACCGCCACCCGCCCAGAAGGAGCAGGTGGCGGCCTGGAAGAGGGGGCTCACCGCCCCCAGCTGGCCTCCAACGCTGAGATCGCTGCGTCCAGGTCCGGGTCGCCCTGTCGGGCCGGGAGGGCCGCCTGCCGGCGGAAAGCCTCGTCGCTGTCGCCGTCGATCAGGATGGTGTCGTTGTCGAAATGGCTCATGGTCTGCTCCATCTGCTGAAGTTGTAGATGGGCAGGCCACCGGGCGGGGGAAGCGGACGGGTCAATGACGCCGAAGGCGCCGCGCAGCGGGGCGTGGGGGAGCCGATTTTGTCGCTTGCGGCAAAATTGGGGGCACCGCGCCTCATTGAGGCGGCCGCTTCCCTCGCTCACACTCCGCCCCTCTGCTGCGCAAGCATTTGCACCCACGCTGACGCCGCGTGCTCCAGTACGGCCGCACTTAGCGTCCAGGATCTGCACGAAGACCTGGCCGGCGCCGGCGGGGTGAGGCGCACGGGGTCGACTTGGCGGCCGACCCCGCGCACCGGGTCAATCGCGTGACCAGATGAGGCACAGGACGTCCTCGTCATCCTGCCCGGGCTGGCGGCCCATGTTGCCGTAGAGCGTCTGGGGCAGCTCGGGCGCGTCGATCTTGAAGGAAAGGTAGGGGGTGCCGTTGGTCCGGGACGTCTTGCGCCAGACCGCACCGGCCTCGAAACCGGTGGAGGCGAAGATGCGGAAGTGGGGGCCATTGGGGCCAGGATTGTCCAGGGGAACGATGTCGATCTCCGCCCGGACGGTGAGGGTCTTGAGGTTGCCGCGATAGCTGCCGTCTTCAGTCTTGCGAATGGTGCCGATGATCGTGGACATGGTGCTTCTCCGGGTTGGGGCGACACCAGCGTCGCCGTGTGCCCCGACGTCATGCGGCAGGATGGCGAATGACCATTGCGTCGTAGCGGGCCGCGCCTGCGCCCCCGCGTGGCTGAAAGCCATGAGAAGGGGTGCGGGCTGGGCCTGACGTGCGACGCGATGGTTGTCCGACAGCAGGGCGCATAGTCGAACAGGGCCACGGCGGCGTCGGTGTCGCCCCAACTAGGCCATGGCCAACCATGCTGACGCTCGGCGCGGCTTGCAGGGGTGATAACGGCCCTTCGGCACGATCCAGACAAACTCGGGTGGGATAAGTCGCCCCGCCGCCGGCGCCCTGACCCAGTCCACCAGGACCGGGTCCGCCACGGTCGTCACCGGCCGACCGACGATAGACGACGACCGACGGCGGCCGATCCCCCCATGAAAGCGCCGCGCCATCCCTCAATACGCTGGACCATAACCTAGTTGCCCGCGGCGAGTGTATCTGTGGCATGTCCTTCGATCAACGGTATGAGTAGGTGGACCACGGCGAACCTTGGACGTCAGCAGACCAGGGCCACCAAGCAGGTCCTGTCCTCTCGCAACCAATTGATAAAAAATAGAAAAGCGAGGAAAAATGCCATTTTTGTCCTATTTTTCCAATGAATGCACAATGACTATTGTTCGTTTTCAGACCTATTGTAGGTTCATGCGAACAGGCATATGGCTAACAACGGTGTTCCAAATGGTCCATAGCGACGCAGCAGAAGAAGCATCGGTTCGGCTGGCCCGCTACCTTTTTGGCTGGTGGGACAGGAATACTGAGTTCGGGGATGAACTATTTGAAATCAGGCCGGTTCAGCGATTTACACAGGCCGTCGACGAGGTACGCCGCGCTGGATCACTTGGACCTGAATGGTTCCATCCGCCTGTTGAGCACTCATCGACAGAGGGCGTTGACCTTCCCTGCGAACGGTTCGCACTCCCTGTCACCCACTGTCTCACTGTTACGGGCCATGCCTATGACGCCGACCAGGGCGATTTTCTCGTGTTGGTGCTGGGCTTCTGTCTCGGCCTGAAACTCACCCCGCAGGGAACCGGACATCTCATGGCCACCCCGTGGAAGGAACGAACTCTGAGCCCATTCTATGCAGATAAACGGGATATCCTCGTGGTTCTGAGACATGCATTGAACTTTTGGCTGTCACAGCCGCCAGAGGTCCGATCCCTCGCATTCTCAGCAATACACTGGCATTTGACGGCGCATTCCTACCGTCAACAGCATGACCGCTTCGCTTGGCAATACACGGTGATGGATAACATCTATAGGCTGGCGTGCCTCACTGATCCGGCGTTCGGCAGCCTCAATAATCGCAATCCACATGGCAGGCGCCCAGGCGTGCTCGGCCAGAAATATGGATCGCCGATGCCGACTGCGTTCGGCGCAGGCGACGCAACTGTCCTCAGCGGCCTTCGCAATGAGCTGATCCATGAAGCGCGGTGGTGTGGTGGGCCGATCGGTTATTCGGTCAGCACGACGGGGCATGATCTGGTTCATGCACTGCAATATTATAACGCTCAGTTGATCTTGGGGTTTCTGGATGTTCGGTGCCGCTTCAGGCAAATGAGCGATCCTATGCAACTCCAGGCCCTGGACATATATTGACCAACGCCACTGTCGCGACCGTTATGCCAGATCCGACCGTACTCTTGCCCTGTCGGCAGTGCCAGTTGCAGGGCTCCCACAGTGCGGTTAGAAGGTTGGCGCTTACCTCTTGGGGGAACCATGAAGCATCTGCTCGTTCTGGCAATCACAGCGACCGCACTGTCCCTGGCCAACCCCGCCTACGGTGGCAGTGAGACAGATGCGGTGCCAGCAGAGCGGGCGCTGCTGAAGGAAGCATGTGAGACCAAGGATAAGCCCGTTCCGACGGCCGGAGCGAAGGTCGACCTTTATGACTACCGCGTGACCGTCTCCGTCTCCCCTGCCATCCATGTGATGATGCAGGACACGGCTTTCGACGGGCCGACCTGGCGGAAGACGCTGGACTGCGAGGGAAGCCGCGCCTTGGCCGCACGCATCACCGGCGGCAAGATCGAGTTACGGTTTCAGGCCCTGGTGCCCTATCCTGATCCGTCGAAGGACCCAAGATATGTCGCCTTCTCGGACACCTTCGCACTGAAGGATCTGAAGAAGGGCGCGATCACGCGCGAGAAGGACGGTGTCTCCTACCGCTTCGACCTCAAGACCTAACTGGTGGAAACGGTCAGCGCGACTGCCGGCGCTGGTTACTATGCGCGACCAGCGCATGCGCCTCCATCCAGCCGTCGGGGGTAAGCTCGTATTTAGTTGGGTCGAACAGGCCCCGACGTGACAAGCCGTACACGGTGCCAGATGCACCCCCGTGCATGGATCGCCCCGACAGATGATGCCAAGGGCGTCCCTCAGCATAGCTGATTAGGGCGGCGACCATGGCCGGTGACAGATCCTGGCGGATAGGCGGGAGATTGCTGGTCATGATCTTTCCGACATTCGGGGATGATTTCAGAAATTCCATGCCTTTGCGCCACGTTCAGCCACGATCTTTCTGGCCTCGCGCTTACCCGATACATACACATCTTCCTCCAGCCAGTGCCTATGACCACCAGCAGAGTGCGCGAACCGCAGCACGCCGACAGGGAGGGCGTTTCCGGCGGCATTTGCCGCATTACGCTCGGCGACCGACACCGCGAAATAGTGCGCTTCCAATAGCAACTGCGGCATGTCTTCCTCACATCCCTAGCGAAGCACCATTGTCGAACGTTCGACAATGATG
>NZ_JAIXSV010000284.1 GCF_027484505.1 Asticcacaulis sp. | reverse complement strand
GTCTTCAATGTCGCCGCTGCTTCGCCGGACTTTGAACAACTTATCACGGTCAATGTGTATGCCGACCGCACACAGTCGTCGCCGCAGCTCGCTGGTCAAGGCATAGCGGCCCGTCTCTTTCACATACCGACATACTTCGGCTTTGGCGCGCGCCTTGCATTTTTCGCACGCCAAAATGCCCGTCAGGTGATCGTTCATCATGCAGATGCTAAAAACGCGTGGCTCCCGTTCGCCACAGTACTCACATTCTTCCACTCTGAGCACCAGTCGCGACGGCTCGTGCGGCACAGCAGGGTCCGATGACACCTTTTTCTCGCGAACCATAACAGCCACGACCGACGCCATCAACGGTCGAAATTCAAAAAGTGAGACACCAGAGATTTATTATCTCTTTATTCTGAAAAAAATAAACCTTAAAAATGACGTAATTCAGAACCAAACCACAAACAGCCGGCCGTGCGTTTGGCGCACATGTCGTTGCCTGCACTGCGCCAGTATTCCTCTTCTTCCTCTTTCTGCTCCTTCGCTACTTTGTAGCTCTGGTCGATTTCCTTTTGGCGCTCGTCTTGCAATTTGCGAAGACGCTCCCACGAAGCTGTGCAGCGCGCATCATATATGGCTTGTGGTACACTGTGATGATTTTTCTTTGCCTCTTCTTCATGCTGATTTTGTCTTTGTTTGTTTTGCCAAAACAAATGCCACTGCTCCTGCTCTTTTTTCGCCTGCTGTTCTTGCGCACTGGCCAGCATTGTCTGGTATCGTTTTTCTCTGTCTACCTGCTCCTGTACCTTATTTAAGCGATCCTGCTCATCCTGCTGGCGCTGGCGTTCGATCATCTCGGCTGCCACACGTTGCGTTTGCCACAGCAGACGCATTTCCGCTTGCCGCAAACGCGCGTTTTCGTGCTCTCGATTTTGCAAAACACAGGCAGCGCAGTTGTGGTACACAAACGAGCGATTTTCTTTTTCGGGGGTTTCTCCCTCATTGCTGTCACAACAAATGTCATCTGTTTTCAACTCGAACCACATTGGCAGACCGTCGCGCGAGCCGTCTTCGGTTCTGTGGGTATGCCAGATCTCAATGCCGGCTACCAGCTTGCCAGTAAACTTTTCAAAGCAGCCGACATCAAGGACACGTCGCTCGCCCTTGTCGTTTTCAAACGCTGCTTCCTGCTGGGCAGTCATGTCTTGCAAAACAACAGTTTTATTTTTATGCACATTGCAAGCTGGCACCAAAGTGATGGGCACGCCGGCATTGATGAGCGCGCAGATAATGTGTTTGCCAAATTTGTGTATTTCCGACTCGGGGGCAGGTGATGTGCAGTTGCTGCCAGCTAGGTGCGCAAAGTGTGATCGCCGTACAGTGCACTGCCTCCATGTCATAGGGTGGCCGCATTCCAAGCACTGAACGCGATACCCAGACTTTATGTTTTCCATTTTTTGTCTCTTTTTTTATTTTTTATAAAAATGCTTTGACAAGGCGATTCATATAATCGTCTTGCCGGTTGCCAACTACATCTTGAATGGCGGAAACTAAATCGACGCAACCAGGCTTGTTAGGGTCCGTGTACCCGGAATGAATGCAAAAGTGAACGAACGTCGGCACGTCCGAGCTGATTTCTTGCAAATGCAACATACATGCATCACGACCCGTGATGGTTTCGTAGTTGACAAACGTTTTGTGTGCCAGCTTTTTCAGCTCGTCGGGCGTGACTCGCAAATCGGCCAGCACGTCATGTATCGTCTCCTTTTTGACAGACAGTCGTATCGTCTTGGGCGGCAATCGTGTCAAAGGCTCTGGCCTGGCCACAGTCAAAGGCTCTGGCCCGGCTAAAGTCAAAGGTATTTTAAATAACAGGGCGGCAAAGGCAAAGTTTTTCTGTGTTTGGTGAAACACGGCATTACAAAGCGGACACTTTTTCTGTTGCAGCGAGATCTGGCGAGTGCAGTTGCAACAGATGGTGTGCGCGCAGGGCATGAGAATAGTGGGTTCGCGGGCCGGCGATTCGTATTTTTCAAGGCAGATGGGACATTCGGTAACCGACTCCATTCTTTCGAAGCGCGCTGAAATTTTCTGCTCATTTTTTTCTGAAAAGAGAAGCAAGAAGATGTCGAACGAAAATGAAATTGCAGAAAAGGCCGCGCAAGTATCTAAGATGGCCGGCTTGATCGTCCCTGTTTCGTTGGGGATGAGCGGCATTGGCCTGGCCAGCACATTCGCGTTTGGTGCCTTGCACACCTTGTCCAGCGATCATTCGTCGCGATACTTTCGTGTGACCCGCGGACTTACTTTTGGCAGCATCGGGTTGACGTCTATGACGTTTTTGCTGGGTGTGACGACCATGGCAACAGCAATCATGGCCGACAGCATTGCCGACTATTCTTCACAATCGAAGCGCTAAAACCCCCGTGTCCGTTTTTTTTTCTTCTGTCCAAATTTTTTTTCGGCAGTTTATTTTTTTCTTGCTGGTGAAAGCATGGACAGCAACAAGTGCGATCGCATGATTGAAGCGAACCGGGCGCTCAGGCGCATCAGTTTTGACGTTGCCACAGGTGGATTTATGTCATACGGTGTGTTTTCTTGCATGGGCTGGCTGCTTGAGCCGCAAACACGAGTTTTTCGGGCGGCCAGAGGCCTGAGCACAGCCGGCTCTGTTGCGATGGTTGGCGGCATGTTTTTCACCGTGGCCAGTTGCCTCACTGAAAAAATTGCCGAAGAGATGAAACACTGGCAAACGAAATGAAAAATCCGTTTTTTTAAAAAGTGTATTTTTGCGTTTCTGTTTTCTATTTTTTCTGGTTTTTGATGTTTCATTTTCTTTTGATTGAAGAGCGAGCGTGCAAGGATGGATACCTCAGAAACGAAAAAGGTCAAAGTTGAGCCTGACTATGAAAAGAACAAGGCCAAGGCCATCAAAGTGTTGAAAGCGTGGGCTGAGGAGCACCAACTCCACAAAAATATTCTCAAGCGCGTGTTGGGTGACAAGCCGACAGATGAAGACATTGCCACCGCTCCGATTGCCATCGTCTCGGCCATCGAACTGCTCCGAACAGCAGATCCTCGTCAATTTGATTTGCTTGTCGATGTGGTGTCAGACCATGTCAAGACTGCACGTCATCTGATGAGCATCGAATTTTCCGTGGCCGACATTGAAAAGCTGATTGACTGCGCGCCGCTCAGCCCCAAGATGACTCGGCAGCAAATGCACCACATGCTTGTGTTGCATGAGGAACCAGAGACGATCGAGCCGTCATTTGTTGTTGCGTTCACCATTGCCAGCATTGGCCGCGTGGTCTGCCGCGAAGTCAAAGCGTCTGAACTGCGCCAGTTTGTTTCCGAGTACGAGATGCGCGAGACCTCGCGCCCAGACGATAACAACTTTGTCTTTTTTGCGCCTGATTGCAGGGCCCCAGAAGTGTTTCCAGGCGGAGAAGCTGAGAAAACCGCCACGCCTCACATTTACTGTGTTTTCAAATATTAATCTTTTTTGACTGTGTTTTCAGAAAAAAAAATTCTTTATTATAATACCAATAAAAAATTAAAACAGAGCAAAAGAAAAAATGGCTCTTGAAGCACAACGCGAACAGCTGATGGCGCTTGCCGCCGACGGCGTGG
>NZ_JAIXSV010000200.1 GCF_027484505.1 Asticcacaulis sp. | reverse complement strand
TTCACCAACTCGGTTTGGCATTGGGAGGTCGCCCTGCCGCCAGTTTTGCCTCGCGCTTAATGGTTCCGGTGAGCAACGACACTTTGCTTCGTGTCGTTCGACGACGAAGTGGTAGGGCAGCCGGGATGTCGAGTTTGTACTTAGGTGCCTGCGCATAAGCGGGCGCAGCGCAAACGAGAGCGGTAGCCAACGCGATGGCTGCCAAAGAGACTGATGAGCGGTACTTTCGGTCCGAGACAGGTGTCATATTTTTCCCCTAGCCCACGCCACAAAAGGCGTGTCAGGCGATGGCGTCCCGTCACAAATCCGTCTCCACACCTCCAAATAGATTTTTACCGCTCAAGTGTCCCTCTACCATTACCGCATCATGCAACAGTCGCGTTTGCGCCCATTCCGGACATCAGCCGAACCAAAATTCGGGACGTCTGTAAGCGGTCATCGAGGTTTCTTTTTCTCTTTAACAGGCTGCACCAAACGATGGGGCACCGTCGTCTCACCGAGGCACGAAGAACTTTCGAGCGTCGTAATTGGCCATCGTCCCTGCCAACGAGCGAGGGGAAACTCCATGTTCATTTAAGATGTCGGGGTCTGCGCCTGCCTCAAGCAAGATCGAGATACATTCGTCGCCGTTTCGATAAGCAAATACAGCCCTGAATAATGCAGTGTTACCGTGCAAGTCGCGAAGATCTATGCAAGCCCCTGCGTCGATCAGCATTTGCGCTATCACCCGGTCGTTATTCTGCGCCGAAAAATGCAACGCCGTCCAACCACTTCTGTCGCTATGATTGACATCAGTATTTTCCCTAAGACGCGCGCCCACCTTTTCGCCATCCCCAACGATGACGGCGTCAATCAAAGCATTGCGTCCAAGGCTATCGGTACTCATGATGCGATCGTAGCATGGCTATCAGCTAAACCAATAGGGTCTTTAAAGAGCCATATCAGTCACCTACGTCGCCCCAGCGCCCGAAGCGGAAGTGGAGTGCTGGAACTTCGACGCGACTAACGAGCCTCCAGAGCGGACCTCAAAGGCGATGATTTATTCCGCTCTTGCCTGACGAGAAGCGGCAACCGCTTCCTCGTAGGTCGATTGAAGCTCTGCAAACACCGACCGCGCTGGGGCTGGGGCGGCCAGATGGATATGGCGCAGCTCTGCCATAAACGCCTCCCACAATGCCGGGCCGCCGCGTTCGAGGAGGTCTGCCCGCACTGAAAGTTCATAGCTGGGTCGAGTATGACGGTTCCCCCAGGCCCCCATATGCGCGAGCAGCGGCACCAGCTGAATGGCCGCTTCCGTCAGCTTATAAATGACTTTCTGCTTGTGACCGGGGTCCGGCAAACGGGTCAATAGACCCGACGCCGTCAGGCGCTTCAGCCGGTCGGCCAAGATGTTGGAGGCAATTTTCTCTTCGCTTTGCGCCAGCAGCTCGCCATAGGTCCCCCGGTTGCCGAACATAATATCGCGAATGACGATCAAGCTCCACCGATCGCCCAGCTGCTCAAGCGTCAGATTTATCGGACACCCGGAGCGATCTGTTTGCACCATGAGAATGCTCCCTACATACCGCTTGCATTATGCAGGGGGTTCTGTTAGCGTGCAACCACTTTCAAATTGCAGGGGGTTTGAACGTGCGTATGAGACTATGCCACGAGACTATCCAACTGGAGCAAGTCCTGCCCGTGCCCCCGGCGCGCGCATTTGCCGCCTATCTCAATAAGGCCGACCGTGAAATCTGGTCGGCACCGAGCGCCACTGCGGCGGTCATCATCGATAATGCCGATGTCCGCACCGGAGGCTCTGAAGCGACACGCTGCGGCGGCAAGAACGATCTGCGCTTCCGAACCGAGGTGCGCTATCACAGGGTCGAGGCGAATGCCTATCTCTGCTTTTCCGAGACGCTCTATGAGGGCGACGCCGTGCTAACCGCTGCGCTCATTACATTCGACTTCCGTGCCGAAGGCGACGAGCAGACCTGTCTGATCCTTACCGATCAAGTGACGTCATTTGTCGGCCCCGAAGCCCTCACAGGCCACCGGCAGGGCTTCGCGGCGAGTCTGCAAAATTTCAGAAACTTCCTCAACATTTGAATGGATTGCCCCTATGGCGAAGCTTATTCTTTCCATGAATGTTTCACTCGACGGCTATGTCGATGATGTTGATGGCGGATTGGTAATGGGAGCGCCAAGCCCAGAGGTCTTCCGGTTCTGGATCGAGAGCATTCGTCGCCACGCCGGCACGATCTATGGTCGAACCATGTACGAAGTGATGCGTTATTGGGACGTAGACCATCCGGAATGGCCAGAGAGCGAGCGGGTCGCGTTGCAGGAGTTCGCCACTGTGTGGCGCAGGATGCCAAAATGGGTGGTGTCCTCCATGCTATCCGAAGTCGGCCCCAATGCCACGCTTATCTCAGGCGACATAGAAACAAAGGTCCGCGACCTCAAGGCAAACACCGAAGGCGAAATCAGCGTCTCCGGCCCCCGCACCGCCGGGTTGATGACAGACTTCGGCTTGGTGGATGAGTATCACCTTATCGTCCGGCCCTATGTACTCGGCAAAGGCAAGCCTTTCTTCCACGCGGCCCGCCCGCCCCTGACGCTCATCTCTAATACGCAGTTAGACAAAGAGACGCTGCACCTGGTGTACGCATCATCCTGAACGCGGATCGCTATTTCCCTCGCACCCAATCCGGACACCTCCATCACAACCGATCCCCTTCCTGCAAAACGGAAGTCCATGTCTAATCCGCCGAACATGCCGCAAAAGGCATGGACTTTCCGCACGCTGTAACGCAGCCTAGGAGAAGGCAGGAACACGACTGGAGACACGATGATGCTCACGCTTCCAAAAATCGTTCAGCTCGAACCGAAAAGGTATGTGGCTGTTCGACAGCAGGTTGAGATGCCGTTTGGTGACGAGATTCCCCCCGCCCTGGACGAACTTTTCGCGCATTTGATGTGGTCGGTGCATCTCGAAACGGAAGTGAGTTTATCAAGTACAACCGAATCGATATGCCAAAGCTGGAAATCGAATGCGGGATAACCACCGAAGACATAATACCTATATCGGGGCGCTTGATCGAGGGCATCCTTCCGGCAGGACGCTATGTGAGTTTAGCCTATACCGGTCACTATGATGACCTTCTCACAGTAAACGCGATGCTGGTCGGCTGGGCCAAGGAGACGGGAATCATTTTCGACGCGGTAGAGACATCTGAAGGCGATGTGTTTGCGGCACGCCTCGAAGTCTATCATAATAATCCGACTGATGAGCCGGATCCCAGCAAGTGGCATACGACACTTCTGTTTAAGCTCGAGGACTGAGCTAAAAAGGCAGTGATCTTGGATAGAGGATCAAGGTCTTCCGGATTCAGAGTCGCTCTCGCGCCCGTTGCGGACATATGTGTGCCCGTTAGAGGTACATTCTGAAAGCGGACTTTAAGGGCAGTTTATCTCAGCCAGGCGCACCGCCCGTACAGAAACCCAACCGAGAATTCCGACGGCGGGTATCCGCGCCGTGTAAAAATGGCATCCCGACTGCCTTATAGAAACGCCTCGCCAATGCCCAGAGACCATTTGCCTGAAATTATCGCTTGCAATTTATAGGGCTTGACCACATACCTTGCATCACAAAGTAACATGTGATGCATAATGACCTCATCCGACAAAAGCTCAGACACTCGACGAACCCAGCTGTACAAAGGTGTGCTGGAGCTGGCGCTCTTGAGTTTACTAGATGAAGAGCCGCAATACGGACTGCGGATTTTGGATCGACTCCGCGAAGGGGCAGGCCTGGATCTATCCGAAGGCACGCTCTATCCGCTGCTTCACCGACTGAATAAGGCCGGTCTGATTTTGTCAGAATGGCGACACGAGGCCGACGCCTCACACCCACGCAAGTACTATGCACTGACCGCAATAGGTCAGGCAGAGCTTAACGCTCAGCGCCATGACTGGCTGACCCTTACTCAAAACCTGAACGCCTTTCTGTTGCGGAGATCGTCATGAACGACGCCAGCACTATCCACATCTGGTTGAACGAACTTGAACGCGCGCTGGCAGGCCTACCTGAAGCCAGCCGTCGGGACATCGTCAACGAAGCGCGCGCACATCTCGAAGATCGGGTGGCCGCCGGCCTTTCAGCCCGCTCAGCGCTGCATGGGTTTGGCACCGTCAAGGACTATGCGCGTCCATTCATAGAGGACTTTTTGTTATCGCGGGCTATCACATCAAACCATAGTTTGCATATGATCAAAGCCTTGGTCACCCATTCCGCCAGAAGCATCGTTGCCTTTCTCGGTTTGACCTTCGCCGCCGCCTTTGGGGGCTTGACCCTGATCAATCTGCTGTGGCTGATTGATAAGATTGGCAGCCCCGACAAGGTTGGGTACTTCACAGATGCTGGCGCTAACAACTACATAGGTCGTTTGCCGACAAGTGCCCTCGGCGCCACCGAACAGCTCGGCCCTTGGTGGTATGTACTCACGATAGCGGGGATTATCCTTTCGCTATTCCTGGCCCGGCTGTGTCTGCGTCTGTCCGGATTTGCTATTGTGCGGGCCCGCTCACAATCGGCTTAATATCAGATCGCCTCAAATCCCAACGAGAACGGAATCCCATAAAGCGGGCCCCACTTTACGCAAGAGTTGCGCGGCCACTGCAAAGCCGCAGGCGGAATGATGTTTTCATCTGAAGTCATCCGCCTCTAAAGACCTGAGCCAATCCACAAAACCGCCGAACTTCGGAAACTCTGCGTGCAGCGTCAGAGGCTGAGGTTGTGCGCGTATGATCTCACAGGAAACCTAACATGAAATGGCACTATTCGCGCTGTATGGCGCTTCTGACCTCAACGGCTTTGGTTATGACTATGGCCGGGCCGGTTGCCGCACGAGGGACACCTGGAAAGCCGAAACCGAAGCCAGAGACAGCCAAAACAGACAGCGACCTTACAACCGTAACCGTAACCGTGACCGTGACCGCCGCGAAGCCTACGACGAAGATCGACCGCGATGTCTATGATCCCAAGACCGATCCGGCATTGCCCAACTCAAATGCTGTCGATGTCCTGAATAAAGCGCCTGGCGTCAATGTAGATCCGGAAGGCAATGTCACCCTGCGTGGCAATTCTGCGGTACAGATCCTGGTCGATGGCAAACCCTCTGCCCTGATGCAGGGCAATTTTCGGGCGATTACCTTACAATCCCTGCCCGCCGATGCCATCGCCTCTATTGAAGTCATGACCACGCCATCAGCACAATTCAGCGCGGATGGCGGCGGCGGCATCATCAATATCGTCATGAAGAAAAACCGAACGCTCCGCCCAATCTTGGGGATGCGGCTTGGGGCCGGTAATGAGGGCCGTTACAGTATGGGGGTGAATGCCGGCGCAACCAAAGGCCGGTTGACCGTCAACGGTAGCCTGAACTTTAACCGGGATACGCGCCAACCCGAATTTAGCCTCGACCGTGAACGTTACGCTCCGACAGGTACATTTCGCTTCGGCGGCTTGAGCGACCTGCCGCAGTCCACCGACAGCTATGGTTTTATCGGTGCTGCTGGCTTCAGTCCTAGCGAGACTGATGCCCTGGGTTTAGAGGTGACACTGAACCGTAGCGATTACGAGTCTACGGGGCTAAGCGCCTTTGAAGAACGCGATCCTGTCGGAGAGATAACGACCCAATACCAAAGCCGTGACGACCGCGAGAATGCAAGTCAGCAAGGATCGGTACGTCTGAGTTTTAGTCATCGTGGTGACACAGAAGGTGAAACTTTGAAGGCTGACCTGCGGAAGAACCGTGGTACGCAATCAAGCGACACCGTATCCGACTATAGCTTTTCAACCGCCTCTCCAAACCGAAGGACTTTGCGATCCGGTGACAACACTCAGCGTGCACTGGCTATGAGCGTTGACTACAGTCGTCAGCTTTGGGGTGGCGTTTTTACGTCCGGCTTTGAACTGAACACCACTGTGACGAGAACCGGTAATGCCGAATATGATATCAGTCTGACCACGGCCGCACGCGCTCTGGATACCCGACGCAGCAACGCCTACGAAGTTAATCAAGATCAGATCGACGGGTACGTTACCTATCAGAAGGCCCTCGGCCTACGCTGGACCGTGCTGAGCGGCCTGCGGGTCGAAACCACGAATCTGACCCTCAACCAGGTGACCAGCCACGTTTCGGTCAGGCAAACCTACAGCCACATACATCCAAGCTTTGCGATACAGTACCTGCTGAGCGAAACGTCTAAGCTGAGGTATAACTACGGTCACCGAATAACACGGCCCAATGTGAGCGACCTCAATCCCTTCATCATCTATTGGGACGACCGCAATGCCCGTTCAGGTAATCCGGATCTGCAACCCTCAGAGACGCACCTCAGTGAACTGCGCTACGAATACAATAACCGTCCCAAAAACCTGACTTTTACAGCAACCTGGTTTTACAAGAAGACCGAAAACGTCTTTGTTGAACGCAGCACCTACATCGACGATAACATCTACCTGAGCCGTCGGGAAAACGGCGGTTATGGCTCGGAAAATGGCCTTGATCTGATGTATAATCGACGTATCGGGACGAAGTGGGATGTCAATTTGCAAACCACATTAAAGCGTGAGCGTCGTCCCCCGAGATCGTCAACTTTCACAACGATCACTGAGGCGGAAACGATGGCAGGTGGTGTGCGCATCGGCTATCGGATGTCGCCTAACGATCAGGTGCAGGTTTCGCTCAATGCGGCAGGCAAACAACTAACGGGCCAGGGCTATACAGAACCGACGCATCGCTGGAGCGTAAGCTACAGCCGCCGGATCAATGGGAAACTGACCGCCACCGCCAGCCTTCAGGATCACTCCACATCGCGCAGCATTATCGAGAACCAGGCCGGTCACACTGTCACAGAATTTAATCTGGGTGGCCTCAATGTCATGTTCGGTTTGCAAATCAATCCGTTCGGTATCAGCAGAGCTACGCGCTGACGCGTGAATCTTCGAAAAGCGCCGATTGCGGCCCATTGGGACGACCTAAAAACTCTCGAAGCCGGACATGAGAGAGGGTTCGGGCCTCAAGCTGGCGTTAGTGGACCGGGGCTGGTTTTCGACAACAAATCCGCCAAGTTGAGCCTCGCGGGCACGCTCACCCTGCCGGATGGAAAAGGCCCCTTCCCTGCGGTTATTCTTGTATGCGGTACAGGTCCGAACATGCGAGACGAAGACGTGGCAGGTCACAAAGTCTTCCTGGTGCTTGCCGATGCGCT
>NZ_JAIXSV010000038.1 GCF_027484505.1 Asticcacaulis sp. | reverse complement strand
GCCGCGATGACGCGCGCCAGCACGGCCGGGGTGACGCTTTCATCCAGCGACACGCCGATATGGGCGTCATCGACGCGGCGGAAGTTGATGCCGTCGGCCACCGCACGCGCGTGGATGGCCGCGGTGTCGGCACCGGTCTTCACGGTGATGGTGTCGAAGGCGGCTTTGGTCACAACCTCGAAGCCCAGACCGCGCAGGTGCGCCGCAAGGGCATTGGTCTTGTCATGGATGGCTGAGGCGATGGCCTTCAGACCTTCCGGACCATGATAGACGGCGTACATGGAGGCGATGACCGCCAACAGCACCTGAGCGGTACAGATGTTGGAGGTCGCTTTCTCACGGCGGATATGCTGTTCGCGCGTTTGCAAGGCGAGACGATAGGCTGGCTCACCGCGACTATCGACCGAGACACCGATCAGGCGGCCCGGCATGGAGCGTTTCAGCGCGTCCTTGACGGCCATATAGGCGGCGTGCGGGCCACCATAGCCCATCGGGACGCCGTAACGCTGCATGGAGCCGATGGCGATGTCGGCGCCCAGTTCGCCCGGCGAGGTCAGCAGCGTCAGCGCCAGCGGATCGGCGGCCATCGACACGACGGCGCCGTTGGTCTTGGCAGACGCGATCACCTGACGGAAATCGCGCACCTCACCCGACGAACCCGGATATTGCAGCAGGATGCCGAAGACCTCAGCGTCGATGTCGGTTTCCGGATTGCCGACGACGATCTCCCAGCCCAGCGGTTCGGCGCGGGTGCGGATGACGGCGAGGGTTTGCGGGTGACAGTCGGCATCGACGAAGAAGCGGTCGGCCTTGACCTTCGACGAACGACGGGCCAGCGCCATGGCCTCGGCGGCGGCGGTCGCCTCATCAAGCAGCGAAGCATTGGCCACATCAAGCCCGGTCAGATCGCACAGCAGGGTTTGGAAGTTCAGCAGCGCTTCAAGGCGGCCCTGACTGATTTCCGGCTGATAGGGCGTATAGGCCGTATACCAGGCGGGGTTTTCCAGAATATTGCGCTGAATGACGCCCGGCAGCAGCGTGCCGTAATAGCCCTGCCCGATCAGCGACACGAACGGCTTGTTTTCCGCCGCAATGTCCCGCAGATGCGCCAGCACCGCCTCTTCGTCCATCGCCTCGCCCACGCCCATGGGGGAACGTTCGCGGATGGCCACGGGGATGGTCTGGTCGATCAGGGCGTCAATATCGGACACCCCCAGCGCCGCCAGCATGGCGGAGATTTCGGCTTCGGACGGACCGATGTGACGACGGACAAAGGCGCCCTGTTCGACGGGCTGATTGGACTTGGACATGACTAATCCTTACATCCTCCCCTGCAAAGCGGGGGAGGTGGCGGGCTTGTCCCGCCAGAGGGGGCAATAAAAGCAGGTTGCGGGGTTGTATTCGAGACCCCCACCACCGCATCTCGCGCTTCGCGCCTCGTGCGGTCCCCCTCCCCAGCAAGCTGGGGAGGTATGATTTAGAGAGTCGCCAGATAGGCTTCGTAGGCTTCCCGATCCATCAGCGCGTCGAGCTGCGACGGATTGGTCAGCTTGATTTTCGCAAACCAGCCACCGGCTTCCGGCACGGCATTGACGGTTTCCGGCGCATTGCCCAGCTCGCCATTGCCTTCGATGACTTCGCCATCGACCGGTGCATAGACGTCAGAGGCGGCCTTGACCGACTCGACCACGGCGAAGGCGTCGCCCTTGGTCAGGGTTTTGCCCGCTTCCGGGACTTCGACGAAGACCACATCGCCCAGCGCGTCGGCAGCATAGGCCGTGATGCCGACGAAGGCCGTGCCGTCGCCCTGATCCTTGACCCACTCGTGTTCCTTGGTGAATTTCATGATGACGACCTCTTAAGCCTTGGGTTTGCGGTGATAGGAATTGGGGACGAACGGGATGGTGACGACTTCGCAGGCATAGGGCTTGCCGCGCACCTCCAGCTTCAGTTGCGTGCCGGGGGCCGATTGCGTGGCGGGCACATAGCCCATAGCGATCGAATAGCCGAGCGTCGGCGACGGCACGCCGGAGGTGACAATGCCAATGGCTTCGCCCTCAGCGTTGAGGATTTTGGCCCCGTCGCGGGCGGGGGGGCCTTCCAGCACACGCAGCGCGACGCGGGTGCGTTGCGGGTTTTCACGCTCCGCACGGATGCGCTCGATGCCGCGAATGTCGCCGCGCTCCAGACGCGACTTCGACATACCGAAGCTCAGGCCCGACTCGACCACGCCGTAGGTTTCGTCCATTTCGTGCCCATAGAGCGGCATCCCGGCTTCGAGGCGCAGCGAATCGCGCGCCCCCAGACCGATCGGCTTCACCTGCGGGAAGGTCAGCAGCAGGTCCCACAGCTCGGCGGCGCGGGCGGCAGGGAAGCTGATTTCAAAACCGTCTTCGCCCGTATAGCCCGACCGCGACACAAAGGCCGTTTCCCCCAGAATTTCAAACGTGCCGCAATCCATGAAGTACATTTCACAGGCGGCGGGGCAGACCTGCGCCATCACCTCACGGGCGCGCGGTCCTTGCAAGGCCAGAAGCGCGCGGTCGGCCAGGATGTCAAACGTCGTATCGCCCTTCAGGCTGTCCGCGATAATCGCGAAGTCCTGATCCTTACAGGCGGCATTGACCACCAGAAAGAAGCCATCCTCTTCCGGACGCGACACCATCCAGTCGTCGAGAATGCCGCCCGCTTCGTTGAGCAGCAGTGAATATTTCTGCTTGCCGGGCTTCAGCGCCGCAAAATCGGTCGGCGTCAGGGCTTCGAGGGTGTGGACCGCATCCGCACCGCTCAGGCGCGCCTGCCCCATGTGTGACACATCGAACAGACCGGCTTCGGCGCGGGTCCATTTGTGTTCGGCCATCACGCCTTCGTACTGAACGGGCATGTTGTAACCGGCGAACGGCACCATGCGCCCACCCAGCGCGACGTGACGGTCCTCAAGCGGAGTGGATTTCAGAGCGACATCGGTCATACGCGGCCTCAGGGTTGCAAACGTGCGGAATCGCAGAGCTTTTCACTAAAAAAGTCTGCCCCCGCTGTCCCTGTGACCTGAGAGATTTAGACCCGGTTTACGGGCCGTTGCTCCGTCGGTAGGCGCATCATGGCGCCATTTTCCAGCGTGTAAAACGATCCACGGTCCTTTGGCCTGAGCGTTTCCGGGGCGGTTGCGCCTTCGGCGGCATGACGAGTCATGCACTCTCCCGTGGGTCATCCCGCTTGTGCGTGAGGCAGACCAAAGAGTCAATAGTCCCGCCTCCGTTTGCCGATTACAAAGGGGATTAGCCGTTATTGACCACGACCTTCAAATGGCCCTTTTCGCGCAGTTCCGGCGGGTCATAGGCTTCGGGGCGTTCAATCGTTGATGGCGCCCCCAGTAAACGCGTCCGGTATTTGGTCATCTGCGGCAGCAGCGACGCCTCAAGGTGCTCGCGCTCAATTTCCACCACGCGGTCGGCAAATTTGAGGATGTGCTTGTTGGGATAACGTCCCGGCGGGCAGACCAGCACCAGTTCCTTCTTCGGGAAGCGTTCCTTAAGATAACGCGCCGTCGCCGCGTGGTCGCCATCGGCGGAGACCAGATAGCAGACATCAAACAGATTATCTTCGGCGTCCGAGGCAATCGACAGGGCCAGATTGACATCGCCTTGCTTTTCAATGGCCAGATGCCACTGATGCCCGCAGGCATTGCACCCGTCGATGGCCGACACGAAATGACCTATACGGCACAGGACGCCGCGGGCCTGAAGCGCCCGCATATAGTCTTCGTGGCGCTTCATTTTCGACTTGTTTTGCGGGCGGAAGGCCGAGCACCATACGACACGCTTGACCACTTCGTCAGACGGACTGATCGCCTGCGCCAGCGCCTTGAGATCCAGCCATTTCAGATAGGGCCGCTTATAGGCATCCACCGCGTGATAGAGGTTGAAGCCATCGTAATAGACAGCGGCGCGCTTACGGAAAAAGGGTAGCCTGAAACCGCCCCCTTGACCGCGTCCCGTTACCGGTGCCGTGCCATGCTTTTTGGCTTTATCTGGCTGCGACATGGACCCCGAAACGACGCAAGCGTTAACCCTCTGCTAACACTAAAGCGCATGTTTCGACGTTTGTCAGTATCTTTCGGGTGACAGTTTTATTTTCACCCACCCGGAGAAATTTTACGGCTTGACCTTGGCGAAGCGGAAACGCTTACCCTGACGGTTGAAGTCCACCATTTGCGGCGTCACATCAAAACCAACCAGAACCTCGAAATTGGAACCGGCCACGGTCGAACCGGCGCGCGGAATAACGATATTTTCAACGCGCGTGGCCACATCAACCGTCTGCTGACCATTGAAACGTACCGGCAGGTCAAAATATTCCTTGGCCAATACCGCCTTATCGCGGTCGGTCACCGCTACCCAGTAGCGATAGGTGTTGGTATCGGCCGGGGCCTTCGGGCCCTTGCCCAGCGAGAAGCCGATGATCATGGCGATTTCAATCGGTTCATCGCCCTTATAGGCACAGTCAGACGCCACACCATTGATCTGACCGGTCCAGGTGGCGTCAGACGAGGCTTCCTTGTTTTCTGCAAATTCGTGATAGCGGGCAGCTTCGTAAAGCACCTTCACATACGGGCACGGCCCATCGGCGCGACGCTTGGCCAGACGCAGGTCCTTCTGTTCCCACTCTTCTTCCTTCTTGGCGCGCTTTGACGCGTCATCTTCCGACTGATCGCGGTCACGGTCGCGATTCTGGGCCGAGGCAAGATCGGGCAGAATCGCCGCCGAAGCGACACCGGCCAGCGACAGACCAATCAGAAGCGCACGCAATTTGGAAGACATTCAGGTCTCTTGAGCTTGAAAAGGCGAAAGGGCGCCGCGAAGCGCCCCCACTTAGTAGCGTCTCGCCTGCGAATTTCAAAGAGCTAAAGAGGGATGTGGGCGACTTCATGGCGAAGCGGTGTTGTGTATGATGCACAAACTCTATGGCGCACCGCCAAGAAAGCGCTTATCTAAGCCCCATGCCTGATGCCCTTATCCTCAAACTGGCGACCCCGCGCGGTTTCTGCGCCGGAGTCGATCGCGCCATTCAGATCGTTGAACGCGCCCTCGAACTTTACGGCGCGCCGGTCTATGTGCGCCATGAGATCGTCCACAACAAACACGTGGTGGATCGTCTGAAAGGGTTAGGCGCGGTGTTCGTCAAGGAACTGGATCAGTGTCCGCCGGACCGCCCGGTGGTCTTTTCGGCGCACGGCGTGCCGAAATCGGTCCCGGCCGAAGCGCAATCGCGTCAGATGTTCTTTCTTGATGCCACCTGCCCGCTGGTGTCAAAGGTGCACGTGGAGGCCGAGCGTCATCACGAGGCCGGGCGTGAAATCCTGCTGATCGGCCACGCCGGCCACCCCGAAGTCATCGGCACCATGGGCCAGTTGCCCGAAGGCGTGGTCAAGCTGATCGAAACAGTCGATGATGCGCGCCGTTTTCAGCCCCTTGACCCAAAAAACCTCGCCTTCGTCACCCAGACCACCCTGTCGGTCGATGACACGTCCGATATTGTCGCTGAGCTGAAGGCGCGCTTCCCGGACATCTCCCTGCCGCATAAGGAAGACATCTGCTACGCCACCACCAACCGCCAGGAGGCGGTCAAGCGCGTGGCCGAAAATTGCGACCTCTTCCTCGTTATCGGCTCCAAAAAATCCTCCAATTCGCAGCGTCTGGTCGAGGTCGCCCTGCGCGCCGGGGCCCGTAGCGCGTATCTGATCGACGATGCATCAGAGGTGGACTGGGGCTGGCTCGACGGCGCGAAAACGGTGGGCGTCTCCGCCGGGGCTTCGGCGCCGGAAAACCTGATCGAAGACCTGATCAAGGCCATTCACGATCGTTTTGACGTGTCGATGAGCGAAGACAATGGCGTGCGCGAAACCGTGACCTTCAAGCTGCCGCGCGTCCTGACCGAAGCGTCCGCCTGAGATGAAGAAGGTCACCATCTACACCGACGGGGCCTGTAAGGGTAATCCCGGCAAGGGCGGCTGGGGTGCCATCCTCACCTTTGGGCCGCATGAAAAGGAACTCTACGGCTACGAAGCCGAGACGACCAATAACCGTATGGAACTGATGGCCGTCATCATGGCGCTGGAGGCGCTGAAAGAGCCGTGCGAAATTGATCTGCACGCCGACAGCCAGTACGTGCTCAAGGGCATCAAGGAATGGATTCACGGCTGGAAGGCGCGCGGGTGGAAGACCGCCGACAAGAAGCCGGTAAAGAATGACGACCTGTGGATGCGCCTCGATGCCGCCCGTCAGCGCCACAAGATTCACTGGCACTGGGTCAAGGGCCACGCCGGGCACGAGATGAACGAGCGCGCCGACGGGCTGGCCAACAAGGCGATTATGGAAGCGGCGGCTTCGTTTTAAAGACATTATGGGGCCACAGGCCCCACACCCTGTAACGGAAGTCCACTGTACTCTCAGAGTCTGATATTGAACCTGTCCAATGGCCCCAAAGTGATGGGGTGCGGGACCTGCGGCCCCGCGTCTTTTCCCCTAGATCATTATGATTTCTGGTAGAAACATAATGATCTAGATTTTGTTTCGCCCCTCGCCGGGCGGTGGCTGCGCCACCTTGGCCGCCGCCTCAATGGCGGCTTGAGCGGAACGATTCCATTTGAAATCATTCCGCTCTAATCGAAATCGAAAATATCCAGCATATCGAAGCCCTTTTTCTTCTTGCGATGGCCGTACTTGTCGTACTCGGTCTTGCGGCCGTATTTGTCGTATTCGACAGGCCG
>NZ_JAIXSV010000023.1 GCF_027484505.1 Asticcacaulis sp. | reverse complement strand
GTTTCCCCAAGCAATGCGGTTCGATCTTCGCCCATTGGGCATCGGTTAGAATATTGCGGTCCATGAACAGTATGAATCACAATTCGATTCATCTGTGAATCCCCACAAACCCTAGAGCGTGTCTCGTTCAGATTGAATCGAAACGACGCTCTAAATTTTTGGTTTAACGCGCTTTTGTATCCGAAAAGTGCCTTACACTTTTCGGAAAGCGCTTTAGCTGGCCATATGCTGACCGCCATTGACGGCGATGGTGGCGCCGGTGATGAAGCTGCCCATGTCCGACGCCAGGAAGGCGACGATTTCGGCGACTTCTTCCGGCGTGCCCAGACGCCCGACGGGGATGCCGGAGACGATCTTGTCCAGCACCGCCGGGGCGATGGCCGAGACCATTTCGGTCGAGGTGTACCCGGGGGCGACGCAGTTGACCGTGATGCCCTTGGCCGCCGATTCGAGCGCCAGCGCCTTGGTGAAGCCGATCACGCCCGCCTTGGCCGTCGAATAGTTGGCCTGACCGGCCTGACCCTTCTGACCATTGATCGACGAGATGTTGATGATGCGGCCATAGCCGCGCTCACGCATGCCTTCGATGACCGGGCGGGTCATGTTGAACATCGAATCGAGATTGGTGTGGATGACTTCCTGCCATTGCTGCTGGCTCATCTTGTGGAAGAAGCCGTCGCGGGTGATGCCCGCATTATTGACCAGCACTTCGACCGGGCCCAAAGCGGCCTCAACCTCGGCCACGGCGCGCTGACAGTCGGCGAAATCGGCCACCGAGCCCTTGACGACGAAGACGCCCAGTTCTTCGGCGACGCGGTTGGCGTTTTCTTCATTCCCGGCGTAGCCCGCGGCCACCTTGAAGCCCGCGTCCTTGAGGCGCTTGGCAATCGCCTTGCCGATGCCGCGCGTCCCGCCCGTAACCAATGCAACTCTGCTCATATTTTTTATCCTGTAGGTTTAAAATCCGGGCCCTTTTCTCCTCCCCACCCTGTGGGGAGGCGGACCGCGAAGCGGTGGAGGGGTACGGCTCTGACGGTTGTACCCCTCCGTCTGCTCATTTCATTCGCATCCACCTCCCCACGCGGTGGGGAGGAGAGATTAAGCGACGGTCTCGACGGTCAGGGCCACACCCATCCCCCCGCCGATACAGAGGGTGGCAAGGCCTTTCAGCGGCTTGCCCGCCTCGGCGGCGCGGCGGTTCAGTTCAAAGATCAGCGTGGTCAGGATGCGCGCGCCCGATGCGCCGATCGGGTGGCCGATGGCGATGGCGCCGCCATTGACATTGACCTTCGACGTGTCGAGGCCCAGCTCCTTGACGACACACAGGGCCTGAGCGGCAAAGGCTTCGTTCGATTCGACGAGGTCGAGATCGGCGACGCTCCAGCCCGCCTTTTCCAGTGCCTTTTTCGAGGCCGGGATCGGGCCCGTGCCCATGATGGCCGGATCGACGCCCGCCGTGGCCCACGATTTGATACGCGCCAGCGGCTTCAGGCCGCGCGCCGCCGCTTCGTCGTCCGACATCAGGATCAGCGCCGCCGCCCCGTCATTGAGGCCCGAGGCATTGGCCGCCGTCACCGTGCCGTCCTTCAGGAAGGCGGGCTTGAGGCCGGCCACGCTGTCGAGCGTTGCGCCGTGGCGGATAAATTCGTCCTTATCGACGACCGTGTCGCCCTTGCGCCCCTTGATGGTCACCGGGGCGATTTCGGCGTCGAACTTACCGGCCTTCTGAGCGGCTTCGGCCTTGTTCTGCGAAGCGACGGCAAACTCGTCCTGCGCCAGACGGGTGACCTCCCATTTGGCAGCGATGTTTTCGGCCGTCTGACCCATATGATAGTTGTTGAAGGCGTCCCACAGGCCGTCCTTGATCATGGTATCAGTGAACGCAATGTCACCGAACTTCTGGCCATTGCGCAGGAAGGCCGCGTGATTGGCCTGCGACATGCTTTCCTGACCGCCCGCGATGACCACCCTGGCGTCACCCAGCGCGATCTGTTGCGCGGCCAGCGCCACCGCGCGCAGGCCCGAACCACAGATCTGGTTGATACCCCAGGCCGGGGTGGTGTTGGGCAGGCCGCCCTTGATCGCCGCCTGACGGGCCGGTCCCTGCCCCTGCGCGGCGGTCAGCACCTGACCCAGAATCACTTCGTCGATCTCTTCTGCCTTGAGGCCAGAGCGTTCCAGTACGGCCTTGATCACGTGGGCCCCCAGTTCCGCCCCCGACAAAGAAGCCAAACCACCCAGAAACGAACCGACCGGTGTGCGGGCCGCAGCCACGATCACCACGTCAGACACAGAGCTTACCGACATGAAAATTCCCTTTTGAAAATAACCGGACGTTTCCCTTGCAACCGCTCATTTGCGCGCGTATCCGGCGAGTTGACGGTTCGGACCCTGCCCCAAAGGCGTGACGGTGTCACGACACAAAATATGTGTAAAAGTCTCCAAACACGTGATTTTGAGCGCAAATTTTTCGCATGTGCACAACCATCACGCCGGATTTACCGCATTTTGCACACGCACACGCGCTTTATCGCCGCACACCCCTTGAACAACTGAGGGAATAGCCATTTAGTAAGCACAGTTCTTCCGCATAAGCACAAAAAGCCGCGGAAAACCTCTTCGCCTTTCGCATCTGCGCGACGGATCATGTTGCGCAATATGAACCGCGAAGATGGCATCACACTGGACCCGTACAGGGGGAGTCAGGATCAAGGCATGACTGAGACCAAAACGAAGACCAAACGCGGCGATCAGGAACGTGTGGTCATCAAGAAATACGCCAACCGCCGTCTGTATAATACCGCCACCAGCTCCTACGTGACGCTGGACAACCTGTCGGACATGGTGCGTCAGAATATCGACTTCATCGTCTATGACGCGAAGACCGGCGACGACATCACGCGCGGCGTGCTGGCGCAGATCATCTTTGAAGAAGAGAGCCGCGGTCAGAACCTGCTGCCGATTCAGTTCCTGCGTCAGCTGATCTCCTTCTATGGCGACTCGATGCAGAACCTTCTGCCGACCTATCTGGAAATGTCGCTCGACGGCTTCGCCAAGCAGCAGGAGCGCTTCCGTTCGCAATTCTCTCAGGCCTTTGGCGGCGCGCCGGGGCTGGGCTATTTCGACGAGCAGGTGGCGCAGAACCTGGCCATGTTTGATCGCGCCATGCGCATGTTCTCGCCCTTCTCGTTTGCCGCCCCCGGCGCGACCCCCAGCGCGGGCGCAGCCGAACCGGCGGCCCCGGCTGCGGCCCCCGCGCCTGCGGCCGACAGCGATCAGGTCAATGAACTGCGTCAGCAGATCGAGGCTATGAAGGCGCAGATCGACCAGCTGGCGACGCGCAAATAGACTCTGTTTTAAGACTATGGGTGTAGAGTGGGCGGAAATTTCGGTTTCCGCCCTTTTTCTTTTGCCGACAGAATGACGAAAAAGCCCAACCTGCCTGTGCCTGCCGGTCCCGCTGTGGAACATGAGCCCTCGTCCACGCGGCGGGTCAACAAGGCCTATGAGAATGTGGACTATGCGGCGCAGGTGCTGGGCGGTGGCGAAAAGCGCGGCATACGCGGCGGGCCGGAAACGCTGGGGCGGGCAAAAAAGACCTATCTGTCGTCCGAATATTCCGGGCCGAACGACCGCCGCCCGGCACCGGGCCGCATCAAGCGCGAGAAAATATAGGGTTAATAGAGCTTAACCGCACGGCACGGCTTTTGCAGCGCGTCCCGCATCTGATGCGGAGCGTCCCATGCCTACCTTGATGCCGATCCTGACCAAGACCTTCGACGTGCTGCTGGTCGCCACCATCTTCACGCTGTTTACCTGAGCCGCCCCGGCTCAGCCAAATTCCAGATCGCGGCGGGCGGTGATAATGGTCACGATAAAGCCGGCCAGCACATCGAGCAGCGTCATGGTGGTGAGCAGGAAGAAGGTCGAAGTGCCAAACGGGCGCAGCAGCAGAAACTCGACCAGACAGATAATGAACAGCACCATCGACAGCGAGTGATTGACGATGGCCACGCTGTCCGAACGGGTCGATTTCAGAAGCTCGAAAAACAGCATGATCAGGCCGATAAACACCACCACATCACCGGTGGAGATCAGCCACTTCGTCCCGGCCGACGGCATGGGCACGCTGAACAGCACGTGGCTCAGGCCATTATAGGCGGAATTGGCGTCGCTGCCGAACATGTGGAACAGGGCGACGATATTATACACCGCAACCGGAATGGCCAGCATCGGGAAGGCCGTCAAAAGCCCCCCCTCATCCTTCTTGGCCGGTGCATTCGCCATGTGCTTCCCCGTTTGCGAGATGACTGCTGTACCTACTACCGCGTTTCGCTGTTCCTGACTAGCCATCCCGTTAACCCCGTTTTCAGAGAGGTTTAAACCTCCGTCGTGCGTCCCGGCAGGCGGCGGCGGCTGTTCAGCCACATGACGCCCGGCAGGTCGGTCAGCGCGTTTTTCAGGCGACCCCAATTGGTATATTTGGAGCTGCCCGTCGTGCGCAGCCGGTCATCGACCGGTTCAAAAAGCGTAACATAGCCTTCGCGGTTGACCAAGGCCGGGATGTAGCGGTGCATATTGTCGAAATAGGGCAGACGCAGAAACAGGTCGCGGCGGATGGCCTTGATGCCACAGCCGGTGTCGTTTGAGCCGTCTTTCAGCAGGCTCTTGCGGATGCCGTTGGCCCAGCGCGAGGCCCATTTCTTTGAGGCCGTGTCCTGACGACGGCGGCGCTCACCGGCGACCATGCCCACGCTGGCATCGGCGGCCATCAGCATCTGCGCCACCTTCAGCACGTCCGAAGCCGGGTTCTGACCATCGCCGTCCATCATGGCCACGATGTCACCGCGCGCATAAAGGACGCCCGTGAATACGCCGCCCGACTTACCCACATTGTTTTCATGGCGGATGACGCGCAGTTCCGGCACCGAGGCTTTCAGGCCATTCAGCACTTCCGGCGTCTGGTCCGTCGATTTGTCATCCACAAACACCAGCTCGTAATGGCCCGCCCCAAGGCCCGCGTCGAAGACGCTTTTCAGCTCCTGCACCACCTGCGGGGTGGCCCCTTCTTCGTTGTGGACGGCGACGACAACGGACACGGATACAGGCATTAGGTCACGGGCTCTTTGCGGGAAAGGGAGGTGTGGTCAGCACGACCAGCGGTAATATGAGTCTGGCGTCTTATCAGGTTTGCGGTTAAGCGTAAACCGAACACCCCCTCATCAGGAGTCCGGTGCCCCGCCGCACCCGGATTTCGCGCCTGTGAGCCCGCTTTGCCCCTGTGAGCCTGCTTTGCCTATGTCCAGCAAGACCTTCTCTCCCCTGAGCCCTGATCTGCGCGGCCCGCTGCTGGCGGCGATCATCGCCTTTCTGGTCGGCCTGCCCTGCGCCCTGCTGATCCCGCCGCTGGACCGCGACGAATCGCGCTTCGCTCAGGCCTCCAGCCAGATGCTGGAATCGAAGGACTTCATCAATATCAGCTATCAGGACCGCCCGCGGCACAAAAAGCCGGTCGGCATCCACTGGCTTCAGGCGGCCTCGACCGCGCTGACCTCTGACGTGGCGGCGCGCGACATCCTCTCCTACCGCTGGCCCTCGCTGTTTGGCGCGGCTCTGGCGGCCTTTGCCATGAGCTGGGGCGCGGGCTTCCTGTTTGACCGGCGGCAGGGTCTGATCGCCGGGGTGCTTTTCGGCGTCTCCTTCCTTTTGTCCAGCGAAGCCTTTATCGCCAAGACCGATGCGGTGCTGTGCGGCCTGACCACCCTGTTCCTGATGGCACTGGCGCGCATCTACGTCACCTATCGTCAGCGCACGGACCTCAGCGAAAAGCCCAGGCTGACGAAATACAAACTGATCTTCTGGCTGGCCTTCGGCGGCTCGGTGCTGATCAAGGGACCGATCGGGCCGATGATGTTCGCCGCCACGGCGCTGGCGCTGCTGGGCTGGGATGTGAAGGCGAAGGTGCCCGGTGCCGCCGACTGGCTGAAACAACTCGGCTGGACGTGGGGGCTGCTGATCACCGCCCTGATCGTCGGGCCGTGGGCCATCGCCATCACCATCGCCACGGACGGCGCCTTCTGGGGCACAGCCATCGGCGACGACTTTGCGCCCAAGCTGGTGTCGGGGTCGGAAGGCCATTTCGCCTGGCCGGGCTATCATACACTGGCCCTGCCGCTGCTGTTCTTCCCCTTAAGCTTTCTGTTGGGCGGCGCGCTGCAAACGGCGCTTTCGCGCTATGCGGAGCCCGCCGTGCGCTTTGCCATCTGCTGGTTCGTGCCGGGCTTCCTGATCTTTGAAGCCTCGCCCACCAAGCTGGTCCACTATCCGCTGCCGACCTATGGCGGTCTGGTGCTGCTGGCGGTGCTGGGCCTGTCGATCCCGCTCAAGACCTGGGCCAAGGTGATGAACACCGGGCTGGGCCTGTTCGGCGGCTTCCTGATCACGGCCATTGCCGCCTATGGCCTGTCGGAGTTTGGCCATGCCGGCGTCGCGGTGCTGGTCACCATCGTGGCCGCTGCGGCGCTGCTGATCGGCGGTCTGGCGGCGCTGTTCCTGTGGCGTCAGCATATGAACACGGCGCTGGCCTGCCTGATCGGCGCGGGCGTGGTGGCGCACCTCGGCTTTGTCGCCACCCTTTCGGAGCTTAAGCCCCTGTGGATGTCGCGCAATCTCGAAGCGGCGCTGGTCGAAACGGGCCTTGATCCACGCAAGGGCCTGCAACCGGGCCCGGTGGCGACGCTCGGCTATGCCGAACCGTCCTTCGTCTTCGCCATGGGCACCGAAACCGAGCTGGCCGACACGCCGGAACAGGCCGCCGCCGCCCTGCTGCAAGGGCGTCCGGTGTGCGTCGAAGGCCGCCACGACGCCGAATTCCGCAAGGCCGTCAGCGCCGCCGGTCTGAGGCCGCGCGCCGTCAAAAGCATTGAGGGCTACAACTACTCGAACGGCGACAAGGTGAAGATCACGCTGTATCAGTTGCAGAAGTAAGCGAAGGGTCGCGCCAGCTCATTACGTATCACCTCTGACATAAAGACAGAGGAGGCGTCATGAGCCCGGATACACGAGCCGCCATCGCGTTCAACCGTTTCGGATTGGGTATCACGCCAAGGGGCCTCGGTGCGGCCTCCGGTGATGCGCGCGAGGCGTTGCTGGCGGAGCTGAAATCCCCCCCGGCCCTAAGTATGAGCCTCAGCGACGTGCAGCGCGATCTGGGCTTTTCCAGCGCCCTGCCGCCGACGCCGGAACTGCTCACCCAATTGGCCGCCTATAACCGCGCCCGCAAAGAGCGACGCGAGCT
>NZ_JAIXSV010000368.1 GCF_027484505.1 Asticcacaulis sp. | reverse complement strand
CCGGCCGTGAATAAGTCCACATCGAAGCCATCTCCTACGCAGTGACAGGCGAATTCCGCACGGTCACAGCATCCTGGAAGCCAGATCGCAGCACAACATATCTTATACCCAGGGCGCCAATAGGAAACATCATCCAAAATGATCGCGGGGCGAGTTATTTTCCATAATTACAAGATTGGCGCAGGTGATGTCCGCCGCCTTAGCTGGCGAGGGCAGGGCAGCCGACAACCCCATGAAAAGACACAGCATTGCCGCAATTGGGGTCAGTTTTTTTTTGAGTTCAGCCCAGACCAGCTGCACACGGCCATCATCACCATTCCGCCATATCGAGAGGTCAATCAGGGCCTCTGCGGGATCAACACCCGCCAGTTCTGCAATTCGAAGCATCGTTGCATCCGACGGCCAATTTCGGCGGGTTCTCATGCAAGAAACCACCGGAGAACTGACGCCGATAGCCTTGCAGAGCTGATTATCAGACGGAATATTGTTCCGTTGTTTGGCGGCATCCAAGTAATCGTCAATCGAGCGCATTGAAACCCCCTCTCCATATGGGTGCTAGGTATTAAGAGACGCCAAAAACGGCGTTGACAAGGCAAAGGGCCTGTCCGTTTCCTAGGCACTAGGAGGTGCCATGCACCTTCTCCGCCGCCCTCTCCACAAGGGTTCCCGGTCGCCGTCCCCTGCGGTGACCGGGAATGGAGGTGGCAGGGCGGCTTTCCCTCACTGTGGAGAGCATCATGGCGAATGGCACCTTTTCCCTTGACGAAAAGAAGCACCTTGGCACCGGCAAGTTCCGGACCCTGTCCCTGACGGTCGGGTTCAGCGTGGAAGCGAACCCGAACTACGACGCCAACAAGGAAGGCAGCCCCTTCTATCGCGTCAGCGCCAAGGCCGCTGACGGCGACGCCGTCCAGATCGGTTCGGCCTGGGTTCGGTTCGCGCGGGAAGGCGGCGGGAAATACCTGTCCTTTTCGCTGGACGATCCGAGCTTTCAGGAACCCCTTTCCTTCGCCGCGTTCCCCTTGGCCAAGGTCAAGCCGGACGCGCCGCAGGAATTCGAGCTGGTCTGGTCGCGGCCCCGCGGTTGAGGGGGCGGCCATGGAACCTCTGACACGATCCGAGCTGGTGGCGCAGGCCAGAGCGTCAGTAAAATGGGCGGGCATCTATCGCCGGCAGGGAGACCGCGCCAACTGCGCCTTCCTGCTGCAAATGGCGGCGACGGCCCGGAAAACGGCGGGGGCCTGCCATGGCCCCCAATAAATTCCCCGTGACCGCGCACATTCCCGGCGGCGATCCGACCACGTCCATGTTCCGGTGCGCGGATTGTTCCTTTTTCATCCGTAACGCCCCGAACCGGTACGAGCCCCGCCCCATGCATGGCCGGTGCGATAAGGCGCGGCAGATGCGGGGCACGCTGACGGTGCCGCCAATCCCCCTGGATACTGACGCGTGCAAGTATTTCCAGATGCGGCCGGCCAACGTGCCGCCGCCCCCCCCCGTGACTTGTCACGGCTGATCCATGGGTAGAACCCCGGCAGAACGGCAGGCAGCCCGGCGGAAGCGTGATGCATCCGCTGGGTTGACTGCGTTCACGGACAGGGTTCCGGTTTCGTCTATCGCCGGCCTGCGGGAGCTGTGCGAGGCGCTTCGCAAGAACCCCGGCCTGGAGGTGTCTCCGGTTCCGCTTCGGAACCCGGCCACCGGAAAGCTTGTCGGCCTTGCCGCCGCACTGCGGGGGCCGAAATGAGACAGCTATCCAGCGAAGCGGCTGGCGGGTTTAGTCGTCAAGCTTTAATGGGGGGACCCGCGAAGCGGGGGGCACCGTTCATGCTTGACGTCCCCCCCATTCAAGGATTTCCTGTCCTTCCCCTGCCGGCACGGCGGGGGAAGGATGCCTCTGCGGCGAGCGTTTTTTATGGCCTTTTTCGACCTGTTCAACTTTTTCGCGAAACTCAAAAATTACAGGCACATAGTCAACCCCCCCTCCCTCTAATAGGGGGGGGTGGGCGTCCAAGAGGGGTCGGTGATGCGACCTCTCCGTGATCTCCCGGTTGTAGACATTGTGGACCCGGCGGGATACGCCAGCCTGATTTGTCAGGGCTGGGACACCTATCAGGAAGCCGTGAATGTTGAGGTGCCGCAGTCCTTGGCAGATATGCTGGACGCGGCCAAGACACGTGCGGCTGAGATGGACGAGCGCGGCGGGCAAGCCGTGTCGATCGACTTCGGCGGCGTGTCGATGCAGGTTGCCCCCTATGGCCTGAAGGGCGGCATCACGTGGGCCGTAGGCAACGATGATTACCTGATCATGATCAGCCGGGCCGCGCGCGATTGGAGCGTTTCCGTCCGGTATCTGGCGGCGGGCCTGTGGGAATATGGCCTGGATTATCTCATGGAGCGGATGGAAGGCATCCTGTGTGATGCCGGCATGACCCCGAAGGGCGATGACTGGCGGCGACCATCCCGCGCCGATTGGGCCTTCGATATCTATTCGCCGGCCTTCACTAAGGAAATGCGGCCTGAGCTGGTCAATCAGCTGTGCGCCCATTCCAGCACAAAGCAGAACACGGAATTGCAGGTCTCGACCTGGGGGCATTCATGCCGGTTGGAGACGCTGACCATCGGCAAGGATCGTTCCGGCCTGCAAATTCAGGTCTATGACAAGCTGCGGGAAATCAAGGAAGCATCCGGCAAGACATGGATGATTGATCTCTGGCGCCGTGAAGGGTTGAACCCGCCTGACGATGAAATCCGGGACATGTGGCGGTTGGAAGTCCGGATGGGGTCTGACTTCCTGAAAGACCGGAACATCCGCGCCTATGCTCAGTTGAAGGAATTTCTGCCGGCCCTGCTGTCTGAAGCGCTGATGACCCGTCGCCTGGGGCAGCCCCAGGGCGGGGACAGCCGCAAGCGCCGATGGCCGATGCATCCGATGTGGGCGCGGGCCTATCTGGCGACAGAGGCAAGCGCGATGCTGCCCCTTGGGCGGTATGTGACCGGCGCGCGGAATGCGGTGTCGGATCAGCTGGCGGCACAGATCGCGGGGACGATCCGCAGCCGCATGGTTCTGGACGGGATGGGGGAATTCCGGCCTGGGGACTTTGATCAGGTCATGAAGGATGTGCGGGAAATCCTGCTGAGTGATCAGCATGGCCCGCAGAAGGTGGAGAAGGCGGCGGAACGCTATCGCTACATAGACGAGGCTCGCTGATGAAAGAAGAAAGCAAGATCACGGTCTGTATTCAGAAGATACGCAGGATCCGTGAAATCCCGCCAATGCTTGCGATCAACAAGCTTCCAGAGCTTCTGGACACGTTGGATGCGGCGCTGACGGAAATACAGGAGAGGCTTGATGGCCAACCCCGGTGACACCATCGGCACGTCCCCATGCCCAGTCTGCGCCAAGTCGGCCCCGGTCAAGCTGGACCGGAACGGCAAGGCCTACTGCGTGTGCAGCCGTGCCAAGGGCAAGGGGGGCTGCGGTAGCAAGCTTTTCATCGCCCGTGAAGCCTCAGAACGTCTGATCCAGGAATTCGAAAATGCCAATCGAGATGAAGCCGGCACCCCGGCCAAAGAACCCGTCCCCGGAAACCCCGGCGCTCCCGTCCCCGGCCCCGGAAGTGCCCCCGGCTTCCGCGACCGAGCATGGTTCAACCGCATCAGAACCGCCCGCCAGTCCTGAGGCGAGCCATTTCGACGGCATTATCGTTGCAGAACCGGCGGGCACGGCAGAACCTGAAGTCATTCCGCCGAATGTAAATCCGCCCCCCACTGGGGCGATATCGAAAGAGGCTTTCGCCGGCATGCTGAGGCAGGCGATGGTTATGGTCGGTAGCATGCTGGGGCTGCGGACGATTGAAGAAGCACCCGATCAGTCCAGCTTTCCGGCCGCTGCTCAGGCCCTGTACGACAGCATCGTTGACACGCCCTCACTCCATTTCCTGATCAAACCAGAGACAGCATGGGGTGCGCGTATCCTGGCTATCGGCATGTTCGCGGTGCCCATGGCAAGAGGGGTGCAAGCCGAATTGGCCGAGCGGCGCAAAAATCGGCCTGTGCAGAGCGCGGGCAAGCGTCCGCCCCCTGCATCGCCCCAACCGGTCCAGACCGCACCCACGCCCCCGCCAGAGCCCGCCCAGACCGAAATGGGGAACGTTATGGTGGTGCCCGGCCAATCCACGCGGGTTGGCATTCTGGACACCCTGTCCGGTGTTCCGGGCTGATCCGGGGCGCGTCGGGGTCTGGGGAGGATCGCAGAGCGGAAAGACCCGCTATGCGAAGGCCCTGGCGCGCTCTTTCCCCCGCCGTATCGTGCTGGACTATCTGGACGCCTGGGGGGACCTCTGCCCCCAGCGTGCAGGCACCATCAACCAGCTGCTGGATCATATCAAGGCGGGTTGGGCCGGCCAGATCGCGGCGCGCTATGTCCCGCCGCGCGGCGTCAATCCTGTCGAGGCGTTGGCCATCCTGTCGGACCTGCTCTTCAAGGTGCAGCAGCCGTACAAGGATGGGCGGGACAACAGGCACCTATGGCTGATCGTGGAAGAGATGGCCGATCCGGCCCCCCTGACCCTGCGGGCGGCAACGCCCTTTGGGCAGCTGTGCCGCTATGGCAGGCACCATGGCATCGGGATCGTTGGCATCTCACAGCGCATGGCCGAAGTGACACCCACCTTCCGGGGCAATTGTGAGACGCATGTCTTCTTCCGAATGGATGGAGCACGCGACCTGCAAGCGGCGGGGGATCGGGTGAAACCCATTGATCCTGCCTATGTCCGGGAACTATCTCTGTTGCAGAATAATCACGGTTTGAAGGTGTCTGCCGGAAAAGTGGAAAGGGTCAAAAATTCATGAAATGAGCTATATAGCTATATAGCCATATAGCTATATGGGATTTGCGTCAAATATTCGGCCTGCATCATGGTCCCCGCATCGAAACCGGTGCGGGGATTTTTCTTCATGGACAAAGGCGATGTTAAAGCGGTGCTGATCGGCGTCGTCATCACCGTTGTATCCATGACGATCTATCACCGTTTCCTTGAACCCATGTGGGAGACGAAGTGACATGCCGAATATGGGCGACATCAAGACTGTGCTGCTGGCTGCCGCTGGCGTGATTGTGGCCGGCATCATTCTGTACCAGGGCCGGGACATCGGCATTCTGAACACCGCGCATAAGGGCTTCGACTACATCGGCTGATGCCGGTGCAGTCGAGATAGGAGGCGCGCGAAATGCTGCACCGGCCCATGAAGCTGCCATCGTTCTCCGCCGTGCAGGCGGGTGCGACGGCGTCCCTCAACCTTCCGGTGGGTCCGACCTACCGACAGTTGGCACTGCTGTACAAGAAGGCCGGTGTGAATGCGACGGAAGCCCAGATGGCGACCGACCTGATCCGCATCCGCCTGAAGATCAATGGTTCGGTTCGCTTCGATATTTCGGCGGCCGATTACATCAATCTGATCAAGGATCAGGGCTTTACCATCAATGCCGGTGAGCTGCCGATCTTCTTGTCTCGCCCGACCGCCCGCACGCCGCAGCTCGAAGAGGACGGCGCATGGGGTACGGCCAATGTGGCAACCTTCACCCTGGAAGTCGATATTGTGCCGGGTGCGGGTGTGGTGACCCTGGATGGCGTGGCCTGGACAACGGCGGATCGCCGTCCCCTGAATGGCATCATCCAGACGCTGCCGTTCACCTATCAGGCTGCGACCTCTGGACAGGTGGAAATTCCGACCCTGCCGCGCGGCAATGGCGATCTCTGGGCCCTCTACCTGTTCACGTCGAACATGACGGCCTTCGAGATGGAAATCGACGGCGTGAAGATTTCCGACGCGCCCATGTCGTTCATCACGAATAGCCGGAAGTGGACGGGGCGGGTGCCTCAGGCTGGCCTGTTCGTGTTCGAACCGACGTGGCTGGACCGTGGCGAAGATCGTATCCCGCTGGCCGGCGCGCAGGATTTCCGCCTGAAGCTGACCATGTCCGCCGCCGAGACGATCCGCATCTACATGGATACCGTCATCGCGCCGCTGGGCATCGTGGTGCCCCGCGCGGCCTGATCCAGGGGAGGGGGCGATGGCTTCCACATTCGACCCGCTTTCTACCGGCACCACCTACGTTGATCCGCGTCAAACGACGACGGTCAACGATTGGGGGTCCGTGATCCAAGGCATCGCCGGGGGCTTCTTCAACTGGCAGACGGCGAAGTCCACCGGTGTTGCACCGGGCCAGCAATACGGCACCGCCGGACAGGTCCCGCAGACGCGGACCTATGCCGGTGGGGCGATGCCGATGGACTTCACGCCCCTGATCCTGCTGGGGGGCTTCGGGCTGGCCGCTGTGCTGCTGCTGAGGAAGTGAGATGACAGTCCCGATCCCCAATCTGAACCTGACGGACGCGGGCACGGCCACCAGCGGCATCAATGGTGCGCCCGTGATCCAGTGGGGGTCCCCTTTCGCTGTGGGGAGTGCGGCACAGGCGACGGCGGACAATCAGGCAAGAGCCACCGCGACCGGCGACCCGTCCAGCGGCAACGGTGGCGGGGCCATAGGGGCCGGCATGCCGGGTGGTGGTGGCATCAACTGGCTGGCTGTAGCGGTGGCAGCCGGCGTTGTCGGTATCGCCTATTTGGCGTCGAGGTGAACCATGGGCCTGTTCGGCGGCGGCAATTCCAGCAGTTCGCAAACCACCTACACGAACCTGAATGATGACCGGGTAGCGGCGGCGGATAGCTCGACCCTCTACCATACGGCTGGCGGGGACGTGACCCAAAGCCAGAGCCTGACGGATGTGGGGAATACCTACAATCTGGACGGCGGCGCCATCGCCGGCAGCTTTGGCTTTGCCGACAGCGCTTTTGGTCAGGCCGTGGATGTCGTTGGGCGGGCAAATACCACGATTGCCGAGACCGCTGTCCAGACACAGAAGTCTGCCCTGGGCTTCGGGTCGGACGCCTTGTCCTTTGGGGAACAGGCCCTTGCCCTGTCTGGGCAGACAAGCGACCGGGCATTGACCTCGAACAACAATGCGCTGAACAGCGCGTTGGGGTTCGGTGAGAAGGCCTTCGAGACCGTGAACGCGGCGGGAGGGCAGGTGGTGAAGGCCACCGACAGTGCCTTGGGTTTCGGGGAAAAGTCGCTCAGTCTGGCTGATCGTGCGGTCACTTCGACCAACAGCTCGCTGAACAGCGCGTTGAGTTTTGGAGCAACGGCGTTCGAAACCGTGAACGCGGCAGGCGGACAGGTGGTGAAGGCCACCGACAGCGCCCTGCAGTTCGGTGAGCGGGCTTTCGAGACCGTGAACGCGGCAGGCGGACAGGTGGTGAAGGCCACCGACAGCGCCCTGCAGTTCGGTGAGCGGGCTTTCGAGACCGTGAACGCAGCAGGCGGGCAGGTGGTGAAGGCCGCCGACAGTGCCTTGGGTTTCGGCGAGAAGGCCTTTCAGACGGTCGATAACGCCGGGAAGCGCAGCCTGGATGCGGCCAACGCGGCCCTGGGTTTTGGGGAGAAGTCCTTTCAGGCAGTTGATAATGCAGGCCAGCGAACGGTGGATGCGGCCAACGCTGCGCTGGGTTTCGGCGAGAAGTCATTCGAATTCGCAGCAGCATCAACGGGGCAGGCCATTGGTGCAGTGCAGGCCGCCGCAAATTCTGCTCTGGGCTTCGGGGAAAAATCCCTTCAGTTCGGGGTTCAGTCGTTCGGGGCTGTGGACAAGGCATACGACAAGGCGGCGGGGCTGGTCGACAAGTCCTTGGGGCTGGTGGACAGCCAGGGCCGGGCGGCGCTGGACTTCGCCAAGACGGCACAGGTCAGCGCTGCGGAAGGGCTGGCCACGAACACGGCTACGCTGGCCAAGGCCCTGGATACGGCCCGTGCCAGCAATGACGAAAAGCTGGTGCAAACAATCGTGCCCTGGATCGCCGGGGCTGGCGCGGTGGCAATCATCGCCATGGCATGGAGGGGGCGTTGAGCGTCGCTTTTTCGGTCGATATCCGAAAGCTGGTAATCGCCGCTGGCGTGCGGGAAACGATTTATGGCGTGGGAAACACGTTCACGGTGCTGACCGCCGACGTGGCGGGGAACACCGACCCGGATTTCCGGATCGGTCTCGGCGATCAGTCTCCTGTGCGCTTCGCACGGGGGCTGCGGTACCGGATGCCGGATGGCGAGCAATTCTCCGGCCTGACGATTGAGAACCCGGCTGGTGCTGCTGGTCCGCTAAACATCTCCATCATGATCGCCCAGGGCGACGTGTCGGACGAGCGGGCTCAACTGGTCGGAACCGTCAACGCCAATATCCTGTCGATGCCTGCGGTAACCATCGCCGCCGGCCAGACCCTGAACATCGGCACCATGCCGGCTGTAGCGATCTCTGGCACCCCGACAGTCGGTATTGCGGCTGGCCAGACCCTGAACATCGGCACCATGCCGGCTGTAGCGATCTCTGGCACGCCGACTGTGGCTGTGGCCAGTCCACCGACCGGGGCATCAGTAGTCACAGAAAGCAATTTTTCGGCAGATACCATTCAGCGCGTCTGTCTGCCGGCCAGTACGTCCCGTTTGTCGGTGATGATCCAGAACATGGGGCCCGCGACCGTAAGGGTGGGTATGTTTGTGACGGCCGGGAGCGGGATCAGGCTGCGGCCAGGGCAGGCACTGACGATGGATATCGCAGGGGAAATCCGCTGCATCTGTGACAGCGGCACGGCAACGCTGATGCGCCAATGGGTGAGCAAATGATGATCCTCTCGGGGGCGCCTGATACCTACACGGCAAATGCCTGTGCACAGGTCGCCAGTACGTCGAATGCATGGGTGCAGGTGATTGCGCCTGGAGCCAATGCGGCCGGAATTTACGTCTCGCACGTCTTTTGTTTATTCGGCGCTCAATCGGCCCAATATCGCGCCCATACGGCGCTGCCTGCATCGGATGCGGATGGCGTCGGTTTTGCTCACGCGGGGGGAACGTCCACCAGTACCGGGGCGGTAGACCCCAACTGTAAGCGGGCTGATGTCGGGGCGATCATCCCGGCCGGGCAGGGGCTCTACTGCAAGTCCGACCAGTGGTCCTCAATCTTCTATCGGGTGCTGTGATGGCTATGGTTGACGATAATCCTGTGCTGATCACGATCAGCGATATGGTGCAATCCGTCACGATCCTGAGCGACGGCACCGAAATTGTCACATGGCAGGCACCGCCGCCGCCGCCCGCCGAGGGGGATTGACATGGACCTTTCCGCGCTCGCCTTTGCTGGCCTGTCCGCCTTGGCTTGGCTGCACAGCAAGAACCCGGTGGTGCTGGCCGATCTTACCAAGAACATGGGGCAGGGCGTCTCGAACGCTGTGGGGCAAGTCTTTGGCCGCACGCTGACGGAAGCACAGGTCCGCAATCTCGCCCAATCGACCGTATCGACCTATTTCCCGCGTGTTGATCCCAACATGCTGGTCGCCATGGCATCGATCGAAAGCAGCTTTCGGGCGGATGCGATCCGGTACGAGCCGCAGGTGGATGATGGATCAACCGGCCTCATGCAGACGCTGGTGGGCACCGCCCATTGGCTATGGGAGCAGATGGGCGCGCGTGCCTTTGGGGAGCCCACGCCGCAGAGCCTGTTGGACCCGGCGCAGTCCATGTATTTCGGCGCGGCCTATGTGAACTGGCTGCGGACCTATGGCGGCAAGGCCCGGTCCGAAGAATGGATCGTGCGCGCCTATAATGGCGGCCCTGGCTGGGAAGGGCGGGCCGGCGCCGTCACGCAGACCGCCAACCATTGGGCAAAGTATCAGGCCGCACGCGGGAGGTTCGGATAATGCCATGGCTCCCGATTGCTGCCGTCGTTGCCCTGGGGACTGGCTCGGGCCTCTTGGGGTGGAAGCTTGGTGAAGAGCTGGGCTCCACCACCCGGTGGGCGCTGATCGGCGGCGGCGCCTTCATCCTCGCCAAGCACTTCAAGGTGATTTGATGCTGGAATTCCTGCCCTTCCTTGAAACCGGCGGCATCTGGGCCTGCGCCGCCCTGCTTTATCTGACGCGCGGGGAGCTGCGCTCGCTGGCGTCGAAACTGGCCAACCACGAACGGCGCATTCGGCGCTTGGAGACCATCAATGACAAACATCATCGCGTTGCTGCGGAAGCATAAGCGGGGTTCGGCAGTCGCCGGCACCCTTGTCACCCTGGCACTGCTGCTGGCCGGTGTCGATCAGGACACGGCGCAGCTGATCGGCACGCAGGCGGGGGAGGTGGTCAATGTGTCGCCGTAACCTGCGGCGCGTCGCCGCCGCCGAACGGGAACAGGCCGAGAGCTTTGACCAGGCCGAACCCGTGGACACCGAAGCGATGGGTCAGGAAGGGCCGCGCCGTGACGCGCAGGGCCGGTTCCTGCCCAAGGATGGCTGATCATGTACAATCCCGCCGGGATGGCCACCAGCGTTCGTGACACCGGGATATGGGGACCGACGCTGACACCGTCGATCAATACCAACATCGTGTTCGATCCGATCCCGGCGGCACCGCTTATCCCTTTTCCGGTCCTGAAGATCGCCCCGAATGACAGCGTGCCGATGAACAACACCGGTCCTGTGCCCGGCAGCGGGCAATCATGGTGGAACAGCTTCAAGGACAGCGTCGAGAACGGCGCGGTATGGTTCGGCAATTCCGTGTCGGAATTCGTCACAGGAGACCCGATCATTGAAGAGGCAGCCCCGCCGCCTACCGCTGCCGATACCAACGGCGCCACCATGCTGCTGGTCGCGGGTGCCGTCGCCATTCTGCTGATCAAGGGGCGTTGAGATGCCGGCCACGGGCAGCCCCTATATCAGGAGCTATGGCACGATCACGGGGACCAAGATCATTCCGCCTGGGGCTGATCCCCTACAGGATTGGGATGCGCTCCCGAACTATCTCGAACCGCCCAAGGAAGGCCTCTTTGGGCTGCCGGTCTGGGCTACGGCGCTATTGGTCGGCGGCGTCGCATTCGGTCTCTATCAGGCTGTAACCCGACGATAGCAGCCGGCGTGCATGCCGTTCCGTTGTGCCGATGGCGCGGGCGATGTCCATCACAGACGCGCCCGCGTTTTTCATGGCGCGGGCCTGCTGTATCCGCAGGTCTGTAAGGGCCGCCCGGTCCTGTTTCCGCCGCATTTTCAAGGCCAGTTCGACCCGCTCCCGCGTCGAGGTAGTCCGGATCATCACCAGGGTGATTGCACGCTCCAGCGAGTGTCCATCCTGTTGCAGCGCCGCCACAAAATCGGGGATTTGCTCAAAAATCTGCTTTGCGGGATGCGGCTTCGGCGGCGGCGGTGGATCAAATCTGTCGGCCCGTCTGCGCAGTATTTCCGCCGTGACCTCGTAATAATCCGCCAACGCCCGTAGGGCATCCGGCGGCATCATGGCGATGATATTATCCTCACGCATGGTGGCAGCCTGCCATCACACAACCTGACATAGAAGTGTATGGCTTCACACGGTAAATGGCTGATATCGTGAGATAATCCGCCACCTACGTAGCGCGGACATAATAATTTCCATAATTACAATTAGCGCGCTGGAGTGACCTTTCGGAGCTGGCCCCACATCCACTCCGAATTGCCGGCCGGCTGCGCAACGCTGTGGAACACAAAAACCAGGTGCGTTTCAGGGGCCGGCGGTTTCAACCTTAATTTTTACACTCTAGCACAGGATGGGCGGAAAGTCAGCTTTGGGGGTGACGACATGGAAGGGGCGAAGGGCGGCTCTGTTGCAGGCCCGCGACAGGAAGGCCGCAT
>NZ_JAIXSV010000136.1 GCF_027484505.1 Asticcacaulis sp. | reverse complement strand
TGAGCAGTGAACGGTGCCGCATAGTCGGTCAGCCCGCGTCGGGGGTCAATCACGTGTTTTCAGTATCTATCAAGCGCCACATAGGTCAGCAGATCCCCCGCCTTGATCGCTGGCGCATGGGGCAGGCGGCGGATCAGCACGTCGCTTTGGGCAAAGACGGCGATCAGCGACGAGTCCTGATCGGCAAAGGGCCTCAGAGCCGGGCACCCCGTGTCGTCCGTGACGATGCGTCCCCTCAGCCAGGTTTCGCGTGGGCCGTTGGCGGCGATATCGACGGCGGCGGGCAGACTTAACAGCCTGTCGCGCCCATTCTGCCCCAACGCGGCTTCGATCCACGGCTTGAGGAAGAGTTGCGCGCAGACCATGCTGGAGGCCGGATTGCCGGGCAGGCCCAGCACACGGCGGCCATCGTTGAGCACACCCGTCCAGGTCGGCTTACCGGGCCGGATATTGACGCTGCCGAAGTCGATACGGAGCCCCAGCCGCTCCAGCGCCGGTTTGACCAGATCATAATCGCCGACACTGGCCCCGCCAATGGTGACGATCAAATCCGCCTCGGTGTCTTTCAGCGCGTCGTGAATACCGTCCAGATCATCGCTTTCGACGCCGACAAAGCTGGCCTTGGCCCCCCACTGACGGCACATGGCCAGCAGCGCAAAGGAGCCGGACTCAAAAATCTGATCCTCGCGCGGCTCTGTGCCGGGTGCGACCAGTTCATCGCCAGTCGAGAGGATGGCGATGCGCGGACGGCGCGCCACCTTCAGCGTCTTCTGACCCGCCGCCGCCGCCAGCGACAGCCGCCAGGCATCGAGCCGTACTCCCGCCGACAACAGTTCGTGCCCGGCCTTGAAATCCTGACCTCTGGGGCGGATATGCGTCTTGGGGTCGTTCCAGCCGTCTGGCTCGATAAACACGCCCATCTCCGTCACGCGGACATTTTCCTGAATGACCACGGCCTTTGCCCCGTCAGGGACCGGCGCGCCGGTATAGATACGCACGCATTCGCCCCATTCGACGCGGCCTTCGAAGCGCCGCCCGGCGGCGCTTTCACCGATCAGGCGCAGCGGAGACCCCTGCGCCACCGGATCGGTCAGCGATTTACAGATGGCATAGCCGTCCATAGCCGAGGCATCAAAGGGCGGCTGGTCGCGCGTCGCGATGACCGGCTCGCTCAGGACACGGCCCAGCGCCTTCGACAAAGCGACCTTGCGCGTCTGCGGCGCCGGAGTCGCCTCACGCAGGAAAGCGATCGCTTCGTCAACGGATATACCCTTGCGCGTCATTCTTCCAGAAGCCTCGGCATCAGTTCAACCATGTTGCACGGGCCGTGGCGCGAATCGAGCTGCCAGCGGATCACCTTGTCCCAGCCGTCCTTGCACGCGCCATTCGACCCTGGCAGGCAGAAGACGAAGACGCCGCGGATGATCCCGGCCAGCGCCCGCGATTGCAGGGTGGACAGGCCCACCGTCTGGAAACTGACCATATGGAAGATGGTCGAAAAGCCTTCGATGCGCTTGTCAAACAAAGGCTCAACCGCCTCAGGGGTCACGTCGCGCCCGGTAATGCCGGTGCCGCCGGTTGAGATGATGACATCGACATTGCCGGAATCGATCCAGTTGGTGATGACCGTGCGGATATGGTCCTTGTCGTCGCGCACCAGCTCACGCGCCGCCACGTGATGCCCCGCCGCCGTGATGCGCGCGTCGAGCAGGTCGCCGGAGGTGTCGGTGTCGCGCGTGCGGCTGTCCGACACGGTGAGGACGGCGATATTGACCGGCTTGAACGGGCGCTCGAAGTCGATGCGCCCGGCGCCAATGTAGGCTTTTTCTTTGTCGCTTAAGGTCATTCTATCCTCCGGTGACGGACATGGTCCGACGCGGCGTGTAGGCGGTTTGCGGGGCCTGCGCCCCGATGAAAAAGTCGTGCGCCTTCGGTTTGTGGCGCATGGCCTCGGACAGGGCGGCACTGAGGGCGGCATTGCTGGCGTCTGTGCGCAGGGCCGCGCGCAAATCGACATGATCGTCCTGCCCCAGACACATATAGAGCTGTCCGGTGCAGGTGATGCGCACGCGGTTGCAGGTGTCGCAGAAATTATGGCTCAGCGGCGTGATCAGGCCCAGCCGGCCGCCGGTTTCCGCCACGTGGTGATAGCGCGACGGCCCGCCCGTGGTGTCGCTTAAAGGCGTGATGTCCCAGAAACTTTGCAAATCGGCCATCACCTCACGCAGCGAAACGAACTGGTCTTCGCGCCCGGCGATCTCTTCGCCCAGCGGCATGGTTTCGATCAGCGAAATGTCCATGCTGTTGGCGTGCGCAAAGCGGATCATTTCAGGCAGATGCGCGCGATTGTCCTGTTGCAGAGCGACCGTATTCAGCTTGATTTTCAGACCCGCTTTTTGCGCCGCGTCGATGCCATACAGCACTTTTTTGAGGTCGCCGCCGCGCGTTATCCGCCGGAAGGTGTCGGCGTCCACACTGTCCAGCGACACATTGATGCGGCGGATTCCGGCCTCCACCAAATGCGGCGCGGCCTCCGCCAGAAGCGTGCCATTGGTGGTCAGAGTCAGCTCTTTCAAACGCCCCTCATGCACCTGACTGCCCAGACGTTTCAGGAAATCCAGAATTCCCCGCCGCACCAGAGGCTCCCCGCCGGTGATGCGCAACCGCGTCACCCCCTGATCGATCAGAAACAGGGAAAGGCATTCAAGCTCTTCAAAACTCAGCAGATTTTCACGAGGGAGAAAAGTCTGTCTCTCGGACATGCAGTAGGTGCAGCGCAGGTCGCAGCGGTCCGTCACCGAAATCCGCACATAGGAGATGCGGCGATGATAGGCGTCGATCAGGGCGGGTTCGGAACGCATAGCCTTGCATAGCCGGAAATTCGCGCTCAGGACAAGGGTTTAGAGAGCGGAATGATCTCTCATGGATCATTCCGCTCAAGCCGCCATTGAGGCGGCGGCCAAGGTGGCGGAGCCACCGCCCGGCGAGGGGCAAAAACAAAAAATCTGGATCATTATGTTTCTACCAGAAATCATAATGATCCAGATTTTCGGACGGCTTTACATTTGCGTGTGGCGGGGCCACGCTGTGGCCAAAGCCTCATGCCGAAAAGTGGACACCACTTTTCGGCATGAGGCGTCAAAAAAAAAATTTAGAGCGGAATGATGCTTCTATCGAGGCCATAGTGACGATTTAATGTTTGCGATCTTCCTCCTCCCCATTTCATGGGGAGGTGCCGAGTTTACGAGGCGGAGGGGTATCTCACGGAAGGTAATACCCCTCCGGCAGCGTCGCTTCGCTCGCTGCCACCTCCCCACTTCGTAGGGAGGAGAATCGCGTAAAATCTTAAATTGTCACCACGGCCTAAAATCATTCCACTCTAAATCAAAACCTACAGGAAATGCCCGCATGAAACGCCGCGATGCCCTTAAGGGGCTGTCCGCCCTGACCCTGTCCGTCGCCGTGACACCGGTATCAGCTGCAACCCTCAAGCCCAAATCCGTCACCATCAAAACCACAAACGGCCCGGTGATAGGGCAGGTCCGGGCAGGTACAGCGGTGTTTCTCGGCCTGCGTTATGGGGAAACGACCGCGCCGCCTTATCGCTTCCTGCCGCCGCGCCCGCCACAGCCGTGGACCAAACCGGTTAGGGCTGACCGCTATGGCCCGGCCTGCCCCCAGCAATCGACACCCGACGCCTATGGCAAGAGCGAGGACTGCCTGTTCCTCAATGTGTGGACGCCGGAGGCCGCGCCAAAGCACAAGCGCCCGGTGATGGTCTATATCCACGGCGGGGCCTATGCCAACGGGTCGGGCTCCGATCCGCTTTACGACGGCACGAACCTGTCGCAGCGCGGCGATGTGGTGGTTGTGACCGTCAATCACCGGCTCAATGTCTTCGGCTACCTCTATCTGGCGCGGCTGGAGCGGCTAATCCTGGGGCAGCCGGGGCCACTGGCCTTTTCGGGGAATTGTGGGCAGCTTGACCTCATTCTGGCACTGCAATGGGTGCGCGACAATATCGCGGCCTTTGGCGGTGATCCCGGCAATGTCATGGTCTTTGGGCAATCCGGCGGCGGGGCCAAGATCGCCACCCTGATGGCCACGCCGAAGGCCGACGGCCTGTTCCATAAGGCCGCGACCATGAGCGGTCAGCAGGTGACCGCCTCCGGCCCCGGCAATGCTACGGCGCGGGCGAAGGCCTTTCTGGGGGCGCTGGGGCTGAAGCCCGATGCCGAAGGGCTTAAGGCCGTGCAAGCCCTGCCTTGGGAAACGCTGGTCGCAGCCCAGAAGGTCACCGATCCGGTATTGGGGTCCGGCGGCGTCTATATGGGGCCGGTGCTCGATGAAGCCATCCTGTTGCGTCACCCCTTCTATCCGGATGCCGCGCCGCAATCGCGGCATATCCCCATGATGATCGGTAATACGCACGACGAAACGCGCGGCTTTCAGGGTAACAATCCGGCCTTTCAGAACCTGACCTGGGAAGACCTGCCGGAGAAACTGCCGCCCAATTACCGCGTCGATATCGACCCGTGGCACGTCATCGACACCTATCGCAAACTCTATCCGCAGAT
>NZ_JAIXSV010000099.1 GCF_027484505.1 Asticcacaulis sp. | reverse complement strand
TGGAATCGTAATTCAAGCACCTCCCCTGATTTCAGGGGAGGTGGATTTGACGCCGCTCAGGCGTCAAAGACGGTGGGGTTAAATACCGCTGCTTTAACCCCACCCGGCCCTTCGGGCCAGCGGCACCGGCCGCCCGGCTCCCCTGAAATCAGGGGAGGTGCTAAAGTGAGGTGTTGTTTCAACCTAAAATCATACCGATCTAAAATGACGAAGAGGGCAGAGTCTGAGACTCGCCCCCTCCACCACTTCGTGGTCCCCCTCCCCAGCAAGCTGGGGAGGTATAACAGGTCTTAACCCTTCAGCACGCTGAGGAGGGTTTCGCCGAGCGCCGCCGGAGACGGAGACACCTTGATGCCCGCCGCTTCCATGGCCGCGATCTTGTCTTCCGCGCCGCCCTTGCCACCTGAGATGATGGCACCGGCGTGGCCCATGCGGCGGCCCGGAGGCGCCGTGCGGCCCGCGATGAAGCCGGCCATCGGCTTTTTACGGCCGCGCTTGGCTTCGTCGATCAGGAACTGAGCGGCGTCTTCTTCGGCCGAACCGCCGATTTCACCGATCATGATGATCGACTTGGTTTCGTCGTCCGCCAGGAACATTTCCAGCACGTCGATGAACTCGGTGCCCTTGACCGGGTCACCACCAATGCCGACGGCAGTCGTTTGACCCAGACCGGCATTGGTCGTCTGGAACACGGCTTCATAGGTGAGCGTGCCCGAACGCGAAACGACGCCGACCGAGCCCTTGGAGAAGATATTGCCCGGCATGATGCCGATCTTGCACTCGTTGGGCGTCAGGACGCCGGGGCAGTTCGGCCCGATCAGGCGCGACTTGGAACCCGACAGGGCGCGCTTCACCTTCACCATGTCCAGCACCGGAATGCCTTCGGTGATGCAGACGATCAGCGGGATTTCGGCTTCGATGGCTTCCAGGATGGCGTCGGCCGCGAAGGGCGGCGGCACGTAGATGGCCGAAGCATCGGCACCCGTGCGCTCCTTGGCTTCGGCCACAGAGTCAAACACCGGCAGGCCGATATGGGTGGTGCCGCCCTTGCCGGGGGTCACGCCGCCAACGACCTTGGTGCCGTAGGCAATGGCCTGTTCGGAGTGGAAGGTGCCTTGCGCGCCGGTGAAGCCCTGCGTGATGACCTTGGTTTGCGAATTGATCAGTACAGACATTGCTCTAACCTTAGCCCTTCACAGCCTTGACGATCTTGGCGGCCGCATCGGCCAGATCGTCGGCGGCGATCACGTTCAGGCCGCTTTCGTTGATGATTTTCTTGCCGAGTTCGACATTGGTGCCTTCGAGGCGCACCACCAGAGGCACCTTCAGGCCGACTTCCTTCACCGCGGCGATAACGCCGGTGGCGATGATGTCGCACTTCATGATGCCGCCGAAGATGTTGACCAGAATGCCCTTCACCTTGGGGTCCGAGGTGATGATCTTAAACGCCGCCGTCACCTTTTCGGTGGTCGCGCCACCGCCGACATCGAGGAAGTTGGCGGGCTCGGACCCATAGAGCTTGATGATGTCGAGCGTGGCCATGGCCAGACCGGCACCGTTGACCATGCAGCCGATTTCGCCGTCAAGGGCGATATAGGAGAGGTCGAACTTTGAGGCTTCGATTTCCTTGGCGTCTTCTTCGCTCAGGTCGCGCAGGGCCTGAATGTCCGGGTGACGGAACAGCGAGTTGGAATCGAACGACACCTTGGCGTCCAGCACCAGAAGCTGGTCGTCGCCGGTGATGATCAGCGGGTTGATTTCCAGCATGTCCATGTCCTTGGCGTTGAACGCCGCGTACAGTTGCTGAAGCAGCTTGAAGCCCTGCTTGGCCAGATCACCCTTCAGGCCCAGCGCGTGAGCCAGAGTGCGACCATGCACCGGGAAGACGCCGGTCGCCGGGTCGATAGTGAAGGAGTGGATCTTTTCCGGGGTCGAATGGGCGACTTCTTCGATGTCCATGCCGCCTTCGGTCGAGGCAACGACCGAGATACGCGACGAGACGCGATCGACGAGGAGCGACAGATACAGCTCCTTTTTGATGTCCGCGCCTTCTTCGATGTACAGGCGGTTGACCTGCTTGCCCGCCGGCCCCGTCTGATGGGTCACCAGCACGCGGCCCAGCATTTCGTCGGCATTGGCTTCGACGTCGGCCGGCGACTTGACGACGCGCACGCCGCCCTTGGCGTCGGGGCCAAGGCCTTCGAAGCGGCCCTTACCGCGGCCACCGGCGTGGATTTGCGACTTGACGACCCACACCTTGGTGGAATCGTCCTTCAGGTTCTTGGCGGCCTCAAGGGCTTCCTTGGGCGAAAAGGCGGGATAGCCGCGCGGAACGGCGACGCCGAACTCCTTGAGTACGGCCTTGGCTTGATGCTCGTGAATGTTCATGGAACCGGTCTTATCAAATGGGATGCTGGCCCGTGTTAGCGATACCAGCGAGGAAATACAAGCCGTGCGGCGCACAGCTCGGCGACCTTGGGGGCACGGACGTCTTTGCCCGCACCGACGGGGTGGGGTTATAAAGACCCGTCCGGCGTTGTGCAACCGCAAGATCGCTGATTTTTGCCACTGTCGCGGCGGGCTCAGACGGAAATCGGGGCCGTTTTCCAGTCTGACTTAAGGGTAAGCGCTGTCAGAAGAAAACACGCGGCCCCCAGCGCGTAGAAGGCAAGGCCGCCAGTCACAGCCATTTTCAACGCATTTGCCGCATAATTATATGATAAATAATCCGAAATCGCGCCCATAATCCATGAGCCGAAGCCGAGACCGATGATATTGGTGACGAACAGAAACACGGCTGAGGCCAGCGCGCGGTCATGCGGCTCGACCACGTGGTGCAGGCTGGCGATCACCGGCCCCATCCACACCAGACCCAGCGCCTGAGCGAGGATCAGCAAAGCAAACCCTGCCGCCGTATCGAAGGCCAGACCCGGCATCAGCAGCACCAGCCCGTAGGTCGGGATGCACAGAAGATAAGCCACTGCGGGCACCAGCGCGAAGGCGCGCGGCGATTTCGCGCCTAAACGATCCGCGACAAACCCGCCGCCCAGAATACCGATAGCCCCGCCGATCAGCACGATCAGACCAAAGCTGAAAGAGGCCGACATCAGCGTCGCTTTGAATGAGCGCATAAAGACCGAGGGCAGCCAGAACATCAGCCCATAGCCAATCACCGAAGACAGCGACGCACCCAGCGAAATCAGCCATAGTGAGCGGTTGCGCATCAGGCGGCGCAGACGATCGCGCGCCGGGACCGGATCGGCCTGAGTCCGGGGCTCATGACGACGCGTGCCGAAGAAGAACAGCGGGGCAAACAGCACACCCGCCAGACCAATGGTCACGAAGGCGTGCCGCCAGTCGAAGGTCGCTGCCAGAAGCCCGCCGAACATAATGCCCAGCCCTGACCCCAGCGGCACGCCCAGCGAAAAGACCGCCATGGCTCTGGCGCGATGGGCCGGCGGATAGAGGTCGCTGATCAGGCTTTGTGACGGCGCGACACCGCCCGCCTCACCGACGCCGACGCCAAACCGCCCCAAGGCGAGCGTAAGCCACGAGGTGGCCAGACCACAGGCTGCCGTGGCCGCGCTCCACACCAGCAGGGCCGCTGTGATCAGGCGCACCCGCCCGACCCTCTGCGCGATAATCGCTGCCGGAATACCCAGCAGGGTATAGACGAAGGCAAAGGCAAACCCGCCCAGCCAGCCCAGTTGCGCATCGGTCAGGTTCAGCTCGGCCTTGATCGGCTGAGCGAGGATGGAGAGAATCTGGCGATCAACAAAGTTGAAGACATAGACGATCAGCAGCAGGACCAGACAGAGGTGCGTTTTCCATCCCGGAGAGGCCGGTTGCGTCTGATCGGTCATCTTGCTGGTCCCGCCGCCATTTCGAAACCAAACCTAGCACGTCGTTTTCAAAATCAAAACGCTTAAGGCGGGTTATTCTGGTTATCCGAAAAACACATGCCACAGCAGGCGGCCCGGCATAAAGGCAAACAGGCCCGCCACAACCAACCCACCCATAAACAGGCCCGTGGCCATATTGCGATGGCGTTTGATGTTTTTGGTGCGCGCCGCATAAAGGATCATCGGCGCCACCACCACCGTCCAGCCCGACAGGATATGAATAAAGCTGAACATACCGTGGTTGAGCCCGCGCAGCCAGAAGCTGGAAATTGCCGCCGTCAGCATGAGCGCCAGCCAGATGTAGCCCAGCAGACGGTGCGGCGTGCGCCCCTTCGGCCCCAGCAACTGATAGAGACCTATAATAAAGGCCGTAATCGCCGCGCTCAGATGGATTTGCGTGGCCAGTGACGACTCGGCAATGGCGCGCAGGTTCGGAGCGTGCAGATGCGCGTTTTCAAAAAGGCGGGTCAGTCCGCTGAAATCACCGCCGGACACCAGCACCGAAATCAATATGAGACCGCCGGTCAAAGCCAGAGCGCTGATGAACTTCCAAACGAACGAATAGGCATAGGCTCGTTTGGGCGTAGATTGATGCGAAGACATGGGAAATTCCGTGAAAATTGACTTGTGCGTTGCGACCGCTTCACGGCAATTAGACTGGGCTTATCGGCTACGGGGAGACGGATGCGCGAACAGAAGGCGTCACTGCGCGAAACGACGGGATCGACCGTTCACGCTTCGCCAAATGCACAGCCCGCCTGGTCGGAAACCCTGTCCGGGGTCGGGCGCATACTGGCGGCCTCGCTGGGCATGGCCCTGTTCCTCAGCCTGATTAATGCCTTCAATACCGGTCAGATTCCCTTTGTGATGCGCTTCGTTTACTGGGCGGCGCTGATGCTGGCCGGGTCACTGGTGGCGGTGGGCGTCGATCGTTTTGGCATGCAGGTGATCCGCCACCGTCTGCATCTGGAAGGGCGACCGTGGCTGTATGGCCTCGTGCTGACCGTGCTTCTGACGCCATCCATTTCGCTGGCCGTGTGGGCCATCACCCCCCTGTTTGGCCATATGCGCTGGGACATCGCCCTCTATCCGCGCTTCTTTGTGCCGGTCGGCGTTATCTCCGCTGCCATGACGACGCTGAATGTGCTGAGCAACCGCGAACCGCAGCAAAGCCATGCCTTCGCGGCACCCCCGCCCACCGAACGCGAAACCCCGGCTGATCCGGCGCGCGTGGCCTTTCGTGAGCGCTTGCCGTTCAAGCATCAGAAGGCCGACATCTACGCTCTGTCGGCTGAGGACCATTATCTGCGGGTGCACACCAGCGCCGGAAGCACGCTGATCCTGATGCGGCTTTACGACGCCATCCGTGAACTGGAAGGGATCGAAGGCTCTCAGACGCACCGTTCGTGGTGGGTGGCCCGCGACGCCATCGAAGACATCCGCCGGCAGGACGGGCGCGTCAGCCTCACCCTGCGCGGCGATATCGAAGCCCCCGTCAGCCGCTCCTATCAGAAGGTGCTGAAGGCCGACGGGTGGATTTAGGCTTTCACAATAGCCTGAACCTCAGGCGACCTAAGGAAAGCCATGACCTCGTTGGCATCTTTTGAGTCCGCCTCCCAAAAAGCATTGGATAGGCGGTTACGGCTTTCCAGTGTATCGGCGTTCACATGCCAGACAGCCTTCAAGGCCTTTTCATATGTCGATAAGCGATTGAGATATGGCTTCAAAGCGATTCCCGCTTTTGAAAGCCCACACAACAAATCATCGAGGCGTTGATCCAGATTAAACTCGTCTATTTCCGAAGTTGTGTCATCAAGGCGTTCCTGGAACCAACTGTCGAGAAAAGTCTGAACGGCTTGCTTCTCAAACTGTGGCCATTTTAGCCACTCACCAAGCCGCAGCTTGTCGAGTACGATTTCGACGGATGGCCACCAATCCTCATCGGCGGTGCTGATTTCAAAAATCCGCGGCAGATAGTATTTGAAGTCCACCACACTACCCACTGTCAGAAACAAGGACACGGTGTAAGCGCCAAGATCGTCGCCCGTCAATTCACGTAACGGCTTGTGATCATTACGTACTTTCTTGCGATCCGAACAACACGGGCAACCGTCAATATGCCTTGGGCGCGGCGCTTCAAAAGCCTCGTAAAGATTTTCAATGGCTTGGCTAAGAGGTGCGGTCATGGCCACCACCTTAATCTACACCACTTGCATGAGCAACCGCTGCGATAGCGCCTGAAATACGCAACCACTTTAGCCGCCCTCTGATGGCAGAGACAGATCAGGTCATGGTCATTGCCGGTTGAGCCACGCTTCCAGCATATCGAGCAGGCCATTGGTCCCGGCCTCACGATCCGCAATGTGGTCGCAGCCGTCGAGGAAGGCCAGTTGTTCGGTCAGGTCCAACCGTGAACCGGTCGCCGTGGTGGTGAATTCCAGGGTCATCAACGAAGCGGTGAGCAGGGTGTCCCCCACGTGCATGGTGAAGCTGGAGATAATGCGCGCTACCGTGTCTTCGGGCCCCCCTTCGGGCGGCACAATATCGTGAAAGACGGCCGACATGATGTGGCGCGGCTGGCCCTTGGGGCCACCGCTGCTGCGCTCATGCCCGCCGACGCGGAAATCAAGCTCATGCGGGTCGCTGTCCCAGTCCGGCGGGCCGGTGAACCACTGGGCCTTGGCCGCAGGGTCCGACCACGCCTTGAAGACGGTTTCGACCGGAAAGGCCAGGTCGCGCGTCAGGCTCATAGTGTGCGGGGTCATTGAGCGGGTCATGGGGCGTCTCCCTTATTTCGTTTTAAGCGGCAGGACGGTGGCGGGCCTGAGAGTCCGAACGTCAGACACCTTCTCCGCCGCGGGCTGCGAACAGGTGGTCAGTCCGGCATTCATCACCAGAAGGCCGAAGCTGAAGGGTAAAAGGCGCATGGGTCACCTATGCGTTTAAGGATTGGGCGAGGGCTTCGAGCTGGTCGGTGGCGATACCCCAGCCCTCATGAAAGCCCATCTGTTCGTGCTGCTTGCGGGTTTCGACCGACCAGTGCAGAGCCTTGGCGACATAGCGCGTATGGCCTTCGGGCGTGTCTTCCAGCGTGATGATAGCGGTCATAAACGGGGCTTCCGAGGGCTCCCACGCCGTCACATAGGCGTCGGTCAGGACCAGCTTTTCGTTTTCGATGACTTCGAGATAGACGCCGCGATTGGGGACGACCTCGCCATTTGGGCCGTGCATGACGAAGGCATTGCTGCCGCCTGTGCGCACGTCCAGTTCGACCTGATCAATATACCACGGCTTGGGGCAGAACCATTCGGCCAGCAGCTTCGGGTCGGTCCAGCAGCGCCAGACAAGGGCGCGCGGGGCCTTCAATACGCGCTCAAGCACCAGTTCACGGTCAGCAATCGGGGTTGCGGGTTGCGGGGTCATTTTTTCGTTTCCTTTGAGATTCAGGCAAGGCGCCGCCCTTCCCTTCCGGGTCACGGAAGAGCGGCAAGGATTCTTGTTTTGGATGTGTTTTTATTTTGGGGTGTTGGCAGCGACGAAGGCTTCGTCAGCCACCGTATTGATCATCCACGGCTGGCCATATTTGTCGATAAACATGCCGAACATCGGCGACCAGAAGGTCGGCGCAAGCGGCATGTTGACCGCCTTCGCATCTTTCGTCAGGCCGTCCCAGATGCGTTGCGTTTCTTCGACGGTGTGCGGCTGAATGGACACGCAGAAGCCGGACGGGTTGGCCGGGCCGTATTCGGGCGGGCAGTCCGCGCCCTGAATAATCCCTTCGCCGGTGTTCAGCGTGGCGTGCATGACCCAGTCCTTTAAGGCCGGATCGACGGGCATGTCGGGCGCGGCGGAAAACGGGAAGGTCATCAGTTCACCGCCCAGCACGGACTGATAAAAGGCGAAGGCTTCGGCGCATTGGCCATTGAAACTCAGATAGACATCAATACGCACGGCAGTTTCTCCTCTGTGGGGTTTATCGGTTTTCCGTCAGCGCTTTGAGGCGTGACAGGCCTTTTTCGAAATCGGCGCCGATCATCTTGTCCATATTGAAGATCAGGCCGAACAGACGCGAGACAAAGGGGGATGGTCCATACATGGCCCAGGTCACCACGGTGCCACCGTCCTGCGCTTGCAGGGTGAATTCCGCGGTATTGGTGGCGCGGATGGGTTTGATAAAGTCGAGTTGAATGACCAGCTTGGTGGGCACACGGGCTTCGGCGATGGTCATGCGGCCTTCACCGGCCTTGGCATTATCCGACGCCCACTCATAGACAGATCCCGTGCCGGTGGCCGGGCCACTATAGGTACGGCGCAGCGCCGGGTCGATATCTTCCCACGGCGACCATGTCTGCCAGCGGCGCAGGTCTTCAAGTTCGGCATAGAGGGTTTCCGGCGACGCCGCGATGGTCGCCGTGCGCTGAAGCCGGAAGTGGTTGGGCCGTAAGGCTGCGACCAGCAGCACCCCGGCAATGGCAAGGCCGATCAGGCCCAGAATAAACGTCAGCATAGGCTCCCCCTTAGAGTTTCCCGGTTTTCAGATAGGTATCCAGACGCAGGAAGTTCTGCTCATTGGCCTGCGGAATGAAGGTCTTGAGCAGCTCCTCCTGTTCGGAGGGTGCAAAATCCATGCGCCAGATCATGTCAGTATGCTCACCGTCCGGGAGGAATTCGACCGACATACGAAACTGATGCGTCGGCTGGAGATGGTCGAAGACGATGCGTTCATTCTCGACAATTTCGACGAAGCGCTTGTGATTGTCGTGATCGCGCCCATCCGGCCCGTGCATGATGATGCGGAATTCACCGCCTTCGCGGAATTCAAACACCGGGATGGTGTTGGTAAAGCCGTCAGGCCCCCACCACTGCTTGAGGTGCTGCGGATCGGCAAACAGGGCAAACAGGGCTTCCGGCGAAGCCGCATAGCGGTGCGAAGTAACAATCTCAAACCCGGCGGGTTGTTCCGACATCAAAGTCTCCATGCGTTCAAAGGCATCGGCCCAGCCGACGGCAAAGCCCTGCTCAATGGCCGCATCCTTGCGTTCCGGCGACAGAAGGCGCGCGTGCAGGGTCAGGCGGGTGCCCGCCCCCTCCTCCTTGAAGGTTATGGTCACGCGCGATTCCGGCGGCAGGCCGGAGCCACACGGATGCACGTGCGGCATCCCTTCATAGACCAGCCGTTCCGGCGCAACGACTTCGACAAAGGTCCCTTCGCAGGGGCAGGGCGTGCCATCCGGAGCTGCCATGCCGAGGCGAAAGCGGCCACCGGGACGTACATCCATCTCACAGGTATCGTTGTGGAAACCGTGCGGGCCCCACCATTGGCGCACGTGCTCCGGCTTCGTCCACATCTCCCAGACCAGAGCGCGCGGCGCCTTGAAGGTGCGGAACATCACGATGTCGATTTCGCTGGGGAAGGTCACCTCGAAATCCGAAAGCATCGCCGAGGGGCGGGAAGCTAGGGTGATCATGTGCGGTCATCCTTCCGGGTATCATCGGGTTTGTCTTTGACCACCGGCGGCGCAGGCGTATCGGCGGCGGCCTGAAGCTGGGTCAGATAGGCCTCCAGCCGGTCAAGCCGCGCCTCCCACATGGCGCGATATTTGGCGAGCCACATATCGACCTCCTTCAGCGGTTCCGGTTCCAGCCGGCAGGGGCGCCACTGCTTTTCGCGGCCCCGGCTGATCAACCCAGCCTTTTCCAGCACTTTCAGATGCTTGGACACCGCAGGAAGGCTCATATCGAACGGTTCCGCCAGATCATTGACCGTGGTTTCGCCCAGCGACAGTCGCGCCAGAATGGCCCGGCGCGTCGGATCGGCCAGGGCATTGAGGGTCACAGACAGGTGGTCGGGAGATGCAGGCATACACTTAACCAGAATGTTAAATAACTTATCGGTTAAGTACGCGCGTTAGCGCGATGAGTCAAGTCCCATAGGCAAAGAGCTGCACGCCCTCGGTCTTCAGCCAGCGGCGGGCGGCGCTATAATCGCCATACAGCCCTTCGACCTCGGCCCAGAAACGGTCGGAATGGTCAGGGTGCCTCAGATGCGCAGCTTCGTGGGCGCAGACATAGGCAAAGATCGGCTCCGGCGCGAGGATCAGCCGCCAGCTCAGGCGGATGGCTTTGCGCCCCGGCGTGCACGAACCCCAGCGGCCCTTGGCGTCGAACAGCGACACCTTCACATCGGCATAGCCAAGCCTTTGGGCATAGATGTCCGTATGGGTCTGGGCAAATTCCAGCGCCTCTTTGCGCAAAAACCGCTCGATGCGGCGGTGGAAGGCCTCACCCTCACCGCCCGCCGTCAGGATGCCGCCGACCATACGCGCGGCGGCCGCATTGCCCGAATGGACCAGACGCAGTTGTGCCCCAAGATAGGGGATATCGCTGTCGGGTGTGAATAGGAGCCTGTCGGGCCGCGCCGTCTGATGTTCGGTGATCCACTGGGTGCGGCTGAGGGCAAAATCAACGGCCTGCGCCAGATCCCGCGGGCGTGGCGCGGTCACCACCGCCTCGCCCGTCTTGTTGTCGATGCGCAGAGAGATACGCCGGGCGCGGGCATTGACCTTCAGACGCAGGCGAAAGTCGCCGCAGTCGATGACCTGCCCCCCCTCATAGGCCGGTTTTGCCCGTTTGAGCCCCAACACTTAAAGCGCGGCCTCGCTGCGGGCGATGAAGTCGCGGATGCGCGGATAGATTTCCTGACGGAAACGGCGGCCATTGAAGACCCCATAATGGCCCGCCCCCGGCTGCACATACAGCTCGCGCATGTCCTGCGGGATGTTCTTACACATCTCATGGGCGGCCTGAGTCTGACCCACGCCGGAAATATCGTCCTTCTCGCCTTCGACGGTCATCAGGGCGATATCGGTGACAGCCTCAAGGCGGACCGGGCGGCCGTGGTGGATCAGTTCCCCCTTGGGCAGGGCGAACTTCTGGAACACCAGGTCGATGGTCTGAAGATAGAATTCTTCGGTCAGGTCGAGGACCGACAGATACTCATCGTAGAATTCGAGGTGCTTTTCGATGCCGTCGCCGTCATCATCGACCAAAGAATTGAAATAGGCCCAGTGGGCGTCCTTATGCCGTTCCTCGTTCATGCTCATGAAGGAATAGAGCTGCACAAAGCCCGGATAGACGCGACGGCCTACGCCCGGATAGGGCGGCGGCACGGTGTGGACCATGTTCGACTTGAACCAGGTGAAGGGCTTTTCCTGCGCCAGATCATTGGTCACGGTCGGATTGTAGCGGGCGTCAATCGGCGAGCCCATGAAGGTCATGGAGGCCGGCCGCAGCGGGTCCTTGTCTTCCGACATCAGGCAGGCGGCGGCCAGCACCGGCGGCCCCGGCTGACAGACGGCGACGACGTGCGCCCGCGCGCCGATGGCCCGCAACATGTCGCGTACATGGTCGATAAAGCTGTAGAAGTCGAAACGCCCTTCCAGCACCGGCACCTGACGCGCATTGACCCAGTCGGTGACATAGACGTCGTGATCGAGCAGGAATTCCTGCACCGTGCCGCGCAGCAGGGTGGCGTAGTGGCCCGACAAAGGGGCGACGACCAGCACGGCGGGGGCGGGCTTTTTCACCCCGGCACGGCGCAGATCGGTGGGGTCGCGCTGAAAACGGATCAGCTTGCACCACGGCGAGGCCCAGTCCTCCACCACCTGAACCCGCACCGGCGTGCCGTTGATTTCGACCGTATCGAGACGCCAGTCAGGCTTGCCATAACGGCGGGTCACCGTGCTGAACAGCTCCGCCGACGCGTACATCTTGCGCCCGAATTCGGTATCGGAAATCGGGTTGGCCTTATTGCCCCAGAAGTCGCGGCTGGCCTGCGCCACGGCGCGCCAGGGACCGGCGGAATAATAGGCCATCTCATGCAGCAGGTACAGCATTGCAAAAAAACTCGTGTCGTCTGTCGTGATGACAAGGCTAACATAAGGATGCTGCCAAGAGGTTACGAGTCTTCTCTTCGCAGATGCGAAACAAAAAGCCGTGAAGGTGCACAGAGGTCCACCCTTGGGCCCAATTTGCGGTGAGGCTATCTGTATTGAAACAGCGAGGCAACAGGATGGACAACGCACGCAACCCCAAGGTGGATGCCTTTATGCAGCGCGCCGAGCGCTGGCGCGCTGAGTTTGAAGCCTTGCGCGCTATCCTGCGTCAGGTCCCGCTGGGCGAAGAGCTGAAATGGGGGCAGCCCTGCTACACACTGGGCAAGGCCAATGTGGTGCTGATGCACGGCTTTAAGGACTATTGCGCCCTGCTGTTTATGAAGGGCGCGCTGATGCCCGATCCGCAAGGTCTTTTGATCCAGCAGACCGAAAATGTGCAGTCGGCGCGCCAGATTCGCTTTACCTCCGTCGATCAGATCACGGATAAGGCCGCCACGCTGAGAGCCTATGTCGAAGCCGCGATTACCGTCGAACAGGCCGGGCTGAAGGTCGATTTCAAAAAGACCGAAGCCTTTGCGATGCCGGATGAGTTTCGCGCACGTCTTGAAGGTAACACGGCCCTGAAAGAGGCGTTTTTTGGCCTGACGCCGGGACGTCAGCGCGCCTATCTGCTGCATTTTTCCTCAGCCAAACAGTCGAAAACGCGGGACGCACGTATCGAAACGTGCCTCCCGCAGATCATGGACGGTCTGGGACTGGACGATTAAAGGCCTTTCAGTACGCCTTCATCGCCTGCTTGATGTCGCTGGTGGCTTTGTCGATAGGCATACCGTGCGCCAGGGGCACAGCAAATTCGCCGCGCGGGTTCATCAGATAGACCACAGAGGTGTGGTTCATCGTGTAGTCCTTGCCTTCGCCGACCTTGTTGTAGGTGGCGCGATAGGCGCGGGCGGCCGCCGCAATCTGTTCCGGCGTGCCGGTCAGGCCGATAACGCCCCTGGGGAAGCCGCCGGATTCCAGATAGGCCTTCATGGCTTCGGGGGTGTCGCGTTCCGGATCGACCGTGATGAAGACGAATTGCAGGTTTTCACCGTCCTTACCCAGCTTTTTGCGCGTCTGATCGAGCGATTGCAGGGTCAGCGGGCAGATGTCGGGGCAGTAGGTGAAGCCGAAGAAGACCGCGGTCCATTTGCCCTTCAAAATCGCTTCCGTCTGCGGCTTGCCGTACTGATCGGTCAGGGCGAACGGCCCACCGATGCTGTAGGCCGAGTCGATCGTGCGGCTCGCCACCGGCTTTTGCCCCAGCATCGAACTCCACATGGCCACCGCCAGCGCGCCGAGGCCGATCACCAATACCGCAATGATTGTCAGACGTGTGCGATTCATCCTATGTCTTCTCTGCTCAGATGCGCAAATGTGTCACATGGTCATGCGGCACGAAGGCGCATAAAGGGGCCATACCCGCAAGTTCTATAGGCGAACCCGCAACGTGCGCCAACGGATTATCAGTTTCCTGTCTTCCTTCACCGCGCCCCCGGCTGCGGCAAAAGATCGCACGCCCTTTTCCTGGGCCGACTTTTCGCCCGTCCCCCTGTCGCACGGGGCCGATGGCTTAAGGCTGCGCACGCTGGTGGGTCTGCGCTGGCTGGCCATACTGGGCCAGAGCGTGATGATCGCCGTGGTGTCGCTCGGCTTTGGTCATGATCTGAACCTGTGGCCCTGTCTGGCCATGATTGCTGCCAGTCTGTGGCTCAATCTGCTTCTGATGTTCAACGACCGGCGGCAGCGGCTCGACGACTGGGATGCGGCCCTGCAACTGAGCTTTGACTGCGTGCAACTGTCGGCCCTGCTGGCCGTGACCGGCGGGCTCGACAACCCCTTCTGCCTGATGCTGATTGCCCCGGCGACCGTGGCGGCGGCCAACCTTCCGACGCGCTACGGCTTCGGCGTGGTGGCGGTGGCGGTGCTGGCCACCTGTGCCATGGCCTTCTGGTCGCTGCCCCTGCCGTGGCCGGACGGGCAAGCGTTTCATCTGCCGCAAATCTATCGTCTGGGCTTTCTGGCCGCCATTATCATCGGCATCGTCTTTACGGCGGGCTATACGTGGCAGGCGGCGCTGGAGTCCAAGCGCATGGCGCAGGCGCTAGCGGCCACGCAGGCGGTTCTGGAAAAGGAACACCGCCTGTCGGCGCTGGGCGGACTGGCGGCAGCGGCGGCGCATGAGCTGGGCACGCCTTTGGGGACCATTCAGGTGGTGGCGCGCGAAATGCTACGCAGTCTGAAACCCGGCACAGCGCTTTATGAAGACGCCGAACTGCTGGTTTCGCAAAGCCAGCGCTGTCGTGACATCCTCAAAAACCTCGCCCGCCGACCGGAAACCCGTGATCAGGTCCATGACCAGATGCCGCTTCGCGTCTTTTTCGAAGAGGCGGTGCAGCCCTTCCGCAACGAAGGCAAGGCCATCCATATCGAAATCAGTATGGACGAGGTGCCCGACGGCGAAGACCCCGGTCAGTATGTGTCGATCAAGCGCCGCCCAGAGTGGCTGCACGCACTGGGGGCCTTTGTCGAAAACGCTGTTGATTTTGCGCGCACCGCCGTCTGGGTCCGCGTGCGTATCCGCAAGGCCTATGTCACCCTGTCGATCGAAGACGACGGTCCCGGCTTCGCGCCGGAAATCCTGTCGCGCGTCGGTGATCCCTATATTTCGACGCGCGGCCACGACTCACGGCCGGAAACATCTATGCACGGCGGCATGGGTCTGGGCTTCTTTATCGCCAAGACCCTGCTGGAGCATACAGGTGCCAGCGTCACCTATGGCAATCGCGACAGCGGCGGTGCCTATGTGCGCGCCCTGTGGCGGCGCGAACAGATAGACGTGATCGTTTCGCAAGATTTTGGCGGTGACATCGCACCGCTATCCAGAGATTAACCCCCAGAGATTACCCCGTAGAATAAGGAGCTTGTTATGGATGATGTGAAAACCGCCATCGAGCAGAAGATCGCCACCCTGACCGACCGCACCCTGTTGCTGCTGGATGACGATGCACCCTTTCGTCAGCGTCTGGCCCGCGCACTGGAATCCCGCGGCTTCACCGTCACGGCGGTCGAAAGCGTGGCCGAGGCGTTGAAGGTCATCGAGGCCAGCCCGCCGGCCTTTGGGGTGATGGATATGCGCCTCGAAGACGGCAATGGACTTAAGGCCGTTGAGGCCCTGCACGCCAAACGCCCCGATGCGCGCGCCATCATGCTGACCGGCTACGGCAATATCGCCACGGCGGTGGCGGCGGTGAAGTCAGGCGCCGTGGATTATCTGTCCAAGCCCGCCGATGCTGATGACGTCGTTAAGGCGCTGCTGGCGGTCGAAGACCATGCTCCGGCCCCGCCGGAAAACCCCATGTCGGCCGACCGCGTGCGCTGGGAGCATATTCAGCGCGTTTATGCCCTGTGTAATCAGAATGTCTCGGAAACCGCCCGCCGCCTGAACATGCACCGGCGGACGCTACAGCGCATCCTAGCCAAAAAAGCCCCGAAGTAGGTTTGGCCACGAAAAACACGAAAAGGCACGAAATCAGAGCGCAAATCGTTCAATTTGCGCCTTGGGATGACGGCCGAAATTAACAAGCAAACCCAGTCGTAGGTCCGTTGCTTTCAGGTAATTAAGTATTTGAGCCCGGTGCGCATCGGTAATCGCCGAAACGCATTTCAGCTCTACGATAATCTGATCGTAACAGACAAAATCGGGTTGATAATGCTGAGTAAGAACCTCGCCCTTATAGGCGAGGTTCAGTATTTTCTGGGCGGTAAAAGGAATGTCTCGTCTGACAAACTCTCTGGCCAGACATTCCTGATAAACCGCTTCCAGAAAGCCTGTGCCCATATGGCGGCTGACTTCGAAAACGGCACCCTGAATAGCAAAGACTTCGTCTCTAAAAAGCAGTTCCTGCACGCTTCCCCCTTTTCGTGCCTTTTCGTGTTTTTCGTGGCTAAAACCTACTCATCCGCGATGATAATATCCGGGTTTTCCGGCAGGACGAATTCGAACAGGCCCATATCCAGAGTCTTTTGCTGGCGGTAGGCCATCAGCGGGGCGTGGGCCAGAGCCTGCACCTCCTCAGGGGTCAGCGGTACGTCCAGCGCTTTTTTGCGCACGGCGCGCGCCTGAAGGTGCGGGGTAATCGCCGATGACGGCTTAGGTGCCGGGCGCGCCGTCCCGATCTTCCAGTAGCTGACGCACAGCTTCCATTGCGCCACCGGAGCCGCTTCGGGCTTGGGCCAGCGGCGGCCGTCGCGCATCTGCGGCTCAACCCGGCGCGGTTTCTGCACCCGCTCAAACGTGCAGATCAGGGTCGCAAACGGCTGCGTCAGCAGGGTTTCATACTGCGCCCGTGCCGCTTCTTCGCTGGGAAAGCCCGGATCGAGCGTTTCGCGTACAAAGGTCACGTCCTTGCCGCACATGTCTCTCGCCGCGCGTTCGCGCTCAGCGGAAGCCAACCCACCCCCACTCCAGTTGAGGACGATGTCGAGCGCGTTGTGCGCGATGGGATAGGCAATAGCGGGCATGGGGCCATTCTATAGGTTTGCGCCTCTTAACAAAAGACTGAGCGGAACAAAAAGAATACACAGTGATGAGATTATACCAAGGGTCATTGAAAATGACTCTTGGTATGCCTTTCGAGACTGTCTCATGTCACCGACACATATGAGACAGTCTCGTGTCTTCAACGGCCGGATGAGGTCAGCATCTTCGGCCGTTGGTATTATATGCGTATTTGACAGCCTTCTTATAATTTGGTATTTGCCAAAATAACAAATCAAGAGGTCCTATGTCCGAGGTCTATAAATCCCTGAGCGACCCGACGCGGCGGCACATCCTTGAAATGCTGCGCGAACGCGAGATGAGCGCCGGCGACATTGCCGAACGGGTCAGCGTGTCCAAACCCACCCTGTCGGGTCATCTGGCGACGCTAAAAGCCGCCGGACTGGTCGATGTCACGCGACAGGGCACCTCCCTGATCTACCGCCTCAACCTGTCGGTGCTCGAAGAGGCGGTGATGTCGCTGATGAGCGCCTTTCGCATCGGTCAGGACGCCCCGGCCCCCCTGCCGCGCGCCACGGAGGACAAGGCATGACCCAGAACGCAAAATGGCCGGTTTCCAAACTGTTTAGCCTGCTGATGATCGCGGTCACCACCGGCCTCAGCCTGTGGGCACGTCCGCAGATTCCGGAGGGCCCGATGGGCACACACTTCGACCTTTCGGGCACCGCAAACGGCTTTATGCCGCGGGATCAGGCCCTGATGGTCATGCCGCTGACGCTGGCCGCGATCACCCTGCTGCTCTGGGTTCTGCCCTACATGCAGCCCAAAACGGGCAAGCTGGAACGCTCCGCCTCGGTCTATGCGGTAAGCTGGATGGGGGTTGTCGCCCTTCTGGCATTCGGGCATCTGTTTATCGTTGGTCACGCCCTCGGCTGGGGCTTGTCGGTGCAGCCTTTGCTGCTGGGGCCGGGCTTGCTGTTTATCCTGATCGGCAACTTCATGCCCAAGGCGCAGCGTAACTATCTGGTGGGGGTGCGCACGCCCTGGACCCTTTCGGACGAACGGGTGTGGTACAAGACGCATCGGCTGGCCGGACCCGTGATGATGCTGGCGGGCGTGATCATGCTGGGCGCGGCGCTGATGATGCCGACGGCATATCTGCATTGGGTCTTTCTGAGCGCCGGGATCGGCTCGGCTCTGATCGTGGTTGTCGCCTCCTATATCTACGCGCGGGCGCTAAAACTTACTTGACTCCGAGTTGCCATATTCATTTGGGAGGCGAATCGCTTTGCATTAGTATGGGCCTTTCAGTGATTCGATCCGGGCCGCCGTATGACCGTTGCCACCATTGCCTTTGCCGCCGCTGCTGGCGCGACTGCGCTGGCCTTTTCGACCACGGTTCTGGCCTGGCGCCTTAAGGCGCGCCTGACGAAGCTCAGCGAAGGCTATAAGTCCCGCCTTGATGTACAGCATACGGTGCTGGGGGAACTGGACGCCGCCACACTGGCGTTTGATGAGGCCTTTGTCGCTATCGAAGGCGAGACGGTGCGCCTCGTCTGGGGCGATGAAACGCTTAAAACCATCGCTGACGCCTTCCGTATTCCCTTTTCCGAAGAGGTCGCGCCGCGCGTTATCGAAGGTCTGGCCGGGTCATCCAAGGAGGCCGCCGAGGCGCTGAAACGCCTGATCGCCGAAGGCCGCCCCTGCCGCTTTGAGGTCTTCACCGAAGCGCCGCGAAGCCTTGTCGGGGCCAAGACCGCTGGGCTGACCCTGCTGGTCGAAGGGCGGGCCACAGGCGCGACGGCGTGGGTGCGTCTGGCCATTGCCAGCGAGCACACCTCCCTGTCGTCCGGCCCGTTTGCGCGCATGGCCGACCTGATCCCCGCACCTTGCTGGGTGGTGCGTGACGGGCAACTGGTGTGGGCCAATGCCGCCTGGCTGAAAGCCGTCGATGCGGAAAATGTCGAGCAGGCGCGCGCCGAACAACTGGGGCTCGACCGCTCTGCCGAGGCGCTGGTGGTCGAAGCCGCCGAACAACACGTGCGCCGCGAAGGTTTCCGCTGGCTGACCATCCACGGTCAGCGCCGCGCTTTTCAGGTGGTGGCCGAGCCTCTGGGCGACGCCTATGTCTGCGCCTACGCGCTGGATGTTACCGAATCCGAGGAGAGCCGCGAAGCGCTCAAACGCCATGCGAAGGCGCATGACGATACGCTGGATCACCTCGAAGACGCCGTGGCCATTTTCGGCCCGGAAAAACGCCTGACCTTCCATAACCGCGCCTTTGAGACCCTATGGGATCTGGAACCCGCGTGGCTGGCAGAGCGTCCGACGCACGGCGAACTGCTCGACCGGCTGCGGCAAAAGCGCAAGCTGCCCGAAACCTCGGATTTCGTAACGTGGAAGGCGCAGGAGTTGGAATTCTATGGCCTGAGCGAGGCCGCACCGGACGAGATGTGGTCGCTGCCCAATGGCCGGTCGCTGCGTGTTGTGCGTCAGCCGCACCCGCTGGGCGGCCTGTTGCTGCTGTTCTCGGACAAGACAGGGGAACTAACGCTTAAGGCGCAGTTCAATTCGCTGATTCAGGTGCAGCGCGCGACGCTGGATCAACTGACCGATGCCGTGTCGGTGTTTGGCTCCGATGGTCGCCTGCGTCTGCGCAATGCGGCGTTTGATGCCTTCTGGAACCTGTCGCCCGACGAACTGGCGCTCAATTCCGACTTCGGGCAGTTGACGGCCTTGTGCCTGCCGCTGGTGCACGATCGCGGTTTCTGGGCCGAGCTGAAAGCGCGCGTCACCGATATCGACCCGCTGGCCCGCGCGCCTCAGATCGGTGAGGTACGCACCTCGGACGGGCGTCTGGCGCAGTGGCGAACACAGCCCCTGCCCGACGGCGCGACTCTGGTGGCCTTCAGCGACATCACCGACCGCCGCGCTCTGGAAGAGGCTATCGAACAACGCGACGTGGCCCTGACGGAGTCGGTGCGGCTGAAACGCGATTTCGTCGCCAATGTCTCCTATGAGTTGCGCACGCCCCTGACGACCATTGTCGGCTATGCCGACCTGCTGCAACGTCAGGCCAATGCGGCCGAGGCTGACCCCGCCGAAATCCGCCGCCGGGGCTTCCTCAATGCCATTCAGGCCGCGTCGCAGGAACTGGCGCGCTCGATCGACGACGTGCTGGACATGGCGCAGATCGACGCCGGTGAAATGTCGCTGTCGCCGTCGGATTTCAACTTGTCGCGGACCGTGGCCGCCGCTCTGGGCCGTCAGGCCGACACGCTGAGCGCCAAGGGCATCCGCTTCGACTATGTCGGGCTCGACACGCGCGCCCTGATCCGCGCCGACCAGCAGCGTCTGGGGCAGGTGCTGGATCATCTGCTGGACTACGCCCTGCGCAACGCCGCGCAGGAAGGGCAGATCACCATCCGCAGCCGCAAAGAAGGCGACACCCTGACGCTGGAGATCGGCTATACGGGCCGCGGCATCCCCTATCATACACAGGCGCACATCTTCGACCGCTTTGTCGGGCGCGAACGCGGCGGGCCGGGTCTTGGGCTGGCGCTGGTCAAGGCGCTGGTCGAACTGCACGACGGCTGGATCACACTGGAGTCCGAACCACAGAGCGGGGCCACCTTCGCCCTGCACCTGCCGCACCAGATGGGCGTCGGTTTTGAAAGCAACGAGGCGAAGGCACCGGTAACGCAGACGCCCGCACCTGCGCCTGAGATCACCGCCGCCGCCGTAGCCACACCCGCCCCCCTGCCTGAACCCCTTGCGGCCCCGGTCATCGCGGTGGCAGAAGCAGAGCCGGTAAAGACGCCGGAGACCCCAGCCGAAGAGCCCAATCCTCTGGGCCTGACGGCTGAGACACTGGCACAGGCCCGGCGCATTCTGGGCATGGCGTGACAATAGAAGACCTTCCCCCTGATATCAGGGGGAAGAACTAAAATTACTCCCCCTCGATCCGGTTGCTGTACCAGTTGATATTCCTCGTCAGCACCATGACGGCGGCGATGACGAGGAAGGCCGAGCAGGCCCCGACCAGCAGCGCATAGTCTTCCATGCGCATCAGCACGTAGATCAGGGCATAGAGGGCACTGAACACCGCAAACGCCGCCATAAAGCGCCAGCGCGAGTGGAAGATCAGGCCCGCATAGCCGGCGATCAGCGTCACGGTCGCTCCGGCCGCCACCACAAAGGCCGCGTCAAAGCCGATGCGTTCGGCAAAGGACAACAGCAGCAGGTAGAAGGTGATCTGCGCCAGCCCAACCAGAATATATTGCGCCGGGTGCAGTTCCTTCTTCGAGGTGCTCTCAAACAGGAAGTAGGTCAGGAAGACGAGGCCGACGAACAGCAGGGCGTATTTCAGTGAGCGGCCGACGCTTTGATACGGATTGGTCGGCTCGACAAAGGTGACCGACAGTTCGGATTTGCCCAGCGTCATCATCTGGCTCTGGTCGATGACGGCGGGCAGGCCGCGCGCGATAAACGGCACCGACCACTGCGCGCTGAAACCGCCTTGGCGGGCCGCCTCATCGGTTTGCCGCGTCGTAGGCAGGAAGCCGCCACCAAAAGACGGGTATTTCCAGTCGCCGGTAATGGTGGCTTCGGACGACTTGCCATAGGCGAGGATGCCCAGCTTGCGCGTGCCGGTGAAGGTCATCCCCACCTTGATATTGAGCGGGGCGGCAGTGTCGCTCAGGCTCAGCGGGGCGGCAAACAGGTCGAAATCGGTGCCGTCGGGGCTGAACCCCGTCACGCCGGGGCCGGAGGGCGCCAGCATGACCGATGCGCCATTGATCTGCGCCACAATGTCCTTGCGCGCGCCGCGGGAATCGCTGGCCCCGGTCACCAGCTGCGCCTTGTCCCACATCAGCACCGCACCGGGTCGGGCGGCCTGCACGCCTTTCAGGTCAAAGGCGGCATCGAAGCTCAGGTCCGCCGTATAGACCGGCACGCGGAAAATGGAGCGCGAACGCACGTCGCTTTTGGTGGCGGCGCTGGCCTTACCCGTTTGCGGGAAGACGATCAGGTTGCCGCTTTCCTGCGCCAGCACGACGCGATTGCCCTTTTCATCGGTGGAGGTGCGCGTCGGGATGACATAGGGAATCTGGATCACCGGGCCGAGAAAGACCTGTTCGCCGCCCATCTGATCGCCGATTTCACGCGCGACGCCTTCGGCCCGGTTGGTGCGCTCCATCAACAGCGCAAAGACCAGTAGCGCCGGAATGGCCATCAGCACCGCCAGTGCGCAAACGACAAGGAATTTTGTGCCCTTGGATCGGCCTTTCGGCGACCGGGGTGTCGGGGTGGGAAAGTCGTCCATGAGTCCGCTCCGTTGATTTGAACACCGTTCATATTGGTGCCGATTACGGCGTTTTTCAGGCGGCGTCTTTTTAGTTTAACGCGCTTTTTTATCCGAAAAGTGCGTCACACTTTTGGCTTCGCCGAACTTCGTTTCGGAAAGCGCTCTGGACATGATAAACGGCGCGCATCAGGCTGATCACGGCGGTGAAACCGATGCCGAGACACGCCCCCATACCGCTGCGCATCCGCTCCAGCCCCGAAACCGGGAGCGGTTTGGGCTTAAGGGCGTCGAGCCAGAGTTTGAGGACAGGTGTCATGGATTTGACCACGAAAACGAAACGCTCGCCGGTGACAAGGACGCAGAACACGCTGCACTCACGAAGGAGAGTACACCTCATGTCCTTGGGACGCTCAGAGTGCAAGCACTCTGATTTTTGTGTCTTTTCGTGTTTTTCGTGGCCAATTTATTCTGACCCGAAAATCAGTGCTGGCTTTCGGGCAGGCGCACAATCAGGCCGTCCAGCGCTTCGGTGACGCGGATCTGGCACGACAGGCGCGAGGTCGGCTCAACGTCCTGCGCGAAGTCGAGCATGGATTCTTCCATCACCGACGGGCCGCCGGTTTTGTCAAACCACTGCGGATCGACATAGACATGGCAGGTGGCGCAGGCACAGGCCCCGCCGCAGTCGGCGTCGATGCCGGGAATATTGTGCTTGATCGCCCCTTCCATGACCGAGTTGCCAGTCTTGACCTCGATCTCGTGGGTTTTGCCGTTGGATTCGATATAGGTGATCTTGGGCATAGGGGGCCATTTCAAAAGCACAGAGCCGAAGCAAAAGCTTCGGCTCTCGGAATAGAAAGCAAAAATTTGCGACGAGCCGTCTCTAGCAAATTTTTTCGATATAGGAAGGGGGCACATGGGGGAAACGCTGTTTCCCCCATAATGAGATTAGCCCTTCGCCGGCATCATCTTCTTGATTTCAGCGATGGCCTTAGCCGGGTTGAGACCCTTAGGGCAGACCTGCGCACAGTTCATGATGGTGTGGCAACGGTACAGCTTGAAGGGGTCTTCCAGCGATTCCAGACGCTTCTTGGTGTGGTCGTCACGCGAATCGGCGATCCAGCGATAGGCCTGAAGCAGGGCCGCCGGGCCCAGATACTTGTCCTGATTCCACCAGTAGCTGGGGCAGGAGGTCGAACAACAGGCGCACAGGATGCACTCATAGAGCCCATCCAGCTTGTCGCGGTTGGCCGGGCTTTGCAGGCGCTCCTTATCCGGGTCGGGCGTCGTCGATTGCAGATACGGCTCGATCGAGGCGTATTGCGCATAGAAGCCCGACAGGTCCGGCACGAGGTCCTTGACCACCGGCATGTGCGGCAGCGGCGAGATGGTGATCTCGCCGTTATATTCCTCATGGCCTTTGGTGCAGGCCAGGGTGTTACGCCCGCCGATATTCATGGCGCACGACCCGCAGATACCTTCGCGGCACGAACGGCGGAAGCTCAGCGTCGAATCGACGTTATTTTTAATGTGGATCAGGGCGTCGAGCACCATCGGCCCGTGGGCCTTGGCATCGACCTCGTACTTGTCCCAGCGCGGGTTTTCACCCGAATCCGGATCGTAGCGATAGATCTTGTACACGCGCACATTCTTCGACCCCGACGGGGCCTTGTAACGCTTGCCGTTCTTGATCTGAGAGCGCTTGGGGAGAGCCAGTTCAACCATGTTCCATTCTCCCCTTAATAGACCCGCGCCTTGGGCGCGATATAGGCGATTTCGTTGGTCATCGTATAGGTGTGGACCGGACGATAATCCGTGGTGACCTGACCCGTTTCGGTATCGAGCCACATCAGGGTGTGCTTCATCCAGTTGTCATCGTCGCGGTTCGGATAGTCTTCACGGGCGTGGGCGCCGCGCGATTCCTTACGGTTCAGCGCCGAATTGACGGTGATGACGGCCTGAGCGATCAGGTTGTCGTACTCAAGCGCTTCGAGCAGATCGGTATTCCAGATCATGCCGCGATCCTTGATGCCGATGTCCTTGGACGCCTTGAAGATTTCGTCCAGACGACGCACGCCCTGTTCCAGCGTCTCACCGGTGCGGAAGACGGCGGCGTCTTCCTGCATGGCGCGCTGCATCTTGAGGCGCAGATCGGCGGTCGGGGCCTGACCATTGGCGTTACGGAACTTGTCTAGGCGCGACAGATGCGCTTCGACCGCCGACTTGCCCATATCCTTGTGCGGCGTACCGGCCTTGACCAGCTCCGGCGCGCGCTTGCCCGCCGCGCGGCCAAACACGACGAGGTCGATCAGCGAGTTGGAGCCGAGGCGGTTGGCCCCGTGCACCGAGACGCAGGCCGCTTCGCCCACAGCCATCAGGCCGGGCACCACGGCATCCGGGTTGCCGTCCTTCAGCGTCACGACTTCGCCGTGATAGTTGGTCGGGATGCCGCCCATATTGTAGTGGACGGTCGGGATGACCGGGATCGGCTCCTTGGTCACATCGACGCCAGCAAAGATTTTCGCCGATTCCGAGATACCCGGCAGGCGCTTGTGCAGCAGGTCGGGCGGCAGGTGATCGAGGTGCAGGAAGATGTGGTCCTTATGCGGACCGACGCCGCGGCCTTCGCGGATTTCCATGGTCATGGAGCGTGAAACGACGTCGCGCGAGGCGAGGTCCTTGGCCGAAGGCGCATAGCGTTCCATGAAGCGTTCGCCTGCCGAATTGGTCAGGTAACCGCCTTCGCCGCGTGCGCCTTCGGTGATCAGGCAGCCCGAACCGTAGATGCCGGTCGGGTGGAACTGCACGAACTCAAGGTCTTGCAGCGGCAGGCCGGCGCGCAGCACCATGCCGCCACCGTCGCCGGTGCAGGTATGGGCCGAGGTGGCCGAGAAGTAGGCGCGGCCATAGCCGCCGGTGGCGAGGATGACGAGGTGCGCGCGGAAGACGTGGATGGTGCCGTCGTCCAGCTTCCAGCAGGTGACGCCGCGGCAAACGCCGTCGTCCATAATCAGGTCGAGCGCGAAATATTCGATGAAGAATTCAACATCTTCCTTCAGCGACTGACCATAAAGCGTGTGCAGCATGGCGTGACCGGTACGGTCGGCGGCGGCGCAGGTGCGCTGCACCGGGCCTTCGCCGAAATTCTTGGTCATGCCGCCGAACGGACGCTGATAGATCTTGCCGTCTTCGGTGCGCGAGAAGGGCACGCCCCAGTGTTCCAGCTCATAAACCGCGTCCGGCGCATTGCGGACAAGGTATTCGATGGCGTCCTGATCGCCCAGCCAGTCCGACCCCTTGACGGTGTCGTACATGTGCCACTGCCACTTGTCCTCGCCCATATTGCCGAGCGAGGCGGCCACACCACCTTGCGCAGCAACCGTGTGCGAGCGGGTCGGGAAGACCTTGGTGATACAGGCCGTCTTGAGGCCCGACTGACCGCAGCCCAGCGCAGCGCGGAGGCCTGCGCCACCGGCGCCTACGACCACCACGTCATATTCGTGTTCAATGATCTTGTAGGACATGGGTTACGCCTTAAAAGCCAGATAGATGCCGCCCAGCGCCACAGCGAGGACAGCCACACAGAAGAGAAGATTGAGCAGACGCAGCACGCGTGAGTTCGGGAAGTAGTCCAGAACATTGGCGTTCAGGCCCATATAGGTGTGCCACATGGTGATCACGAAGGTCGCGGCCAGAAGCCCGGCATTAAGCGGCACCTTCACAAAGGCCAGTGCCGCCTCATAGCCCTGATTGGCCAGACCGAAGGCGCTCCAGGCGGCCCACAGGGTCAGGAAAAACAGGGCGACTGAGGTCCAGCGTTCCGCCAGCCATTCACCGGCGCCGTGCTTTTCGGACTTTTTCCAGTCCTTGGCCGAGCGTTGTTTCAGATAGGAGTCAACCATCACAGCACCACCTTGCCCGTAGCGAACAGAACAGCCCAGAAGGCCAGCGTCAGGGCAATACCGCCCAGCAGCGACCACCAGGCCAGCGCATTGGCCGAAGAAATTTTGAACCCCAGCCCCATGTCCCAGATCAGGTGGCGCAGGCCACCGGTCAGGTGGATAAAGCCCGCCAGCGTGAGGCCGAACCACACGAACAGGCCGAAGGGCGAGGCCGCAAACGACAGGAACAGCGTGTAGGCCTCAGGGCAGTGACCCGATGCCGTCAGACCAATGGCCAGAAGCCATGCCGCGACCATGACCGCACCCACGACCGAGGCAATGCCGGTCGCCCGGTGCAGAATCGAGGTGAACATGGTGATGTGGAATTTCCACACCTGAAGGTGCGGAGAGAGCGGACGATAGGCCGCTTCGGTGGACGGAGGCTTTGACATGTGCTTGCGTGGCCCTGATATACCCGGTGTGTGCAGTGCGAGGCTTGTACGCGCAGGCCCCACTTGTGGATGCACGGAAAAGGTTAAGTTTCCGCGTCTTCGGGGGCTTTTTAGACCCTGACGTCCCTGTGTCAACATAGCGCATGGTCAGGGGGGTGTTTTTTGCGTCCGCGAAGGCTTTTCTGACACGTATGCCGCCCGAAAAAGTGAAAAACAGATCATGTGTTAGCGATATCGTGAGCGGTTCACAAACGCGCCATCGTGACATATTGCCGCATTTCGGCCTCGGTTGGTCGCTTAGATTTGGGTAAGGGAGGGATGATTTCGCCTTTTTGGCGAACAGACTTCCGTCTCCCCTGCGTTAGAGAGTGTAGTTCAGGTGTTTTTCAGCGTGACCCGTTTGCCTATGCGCCATCCCCTTCTCAAGGTTCTGCTTCTGTCTTCGGCCCTGACCCTGCCTGTGGCGTCCGCTCAGGCCGGTACAGCCGCTGCCGCAGCACGCGTCACGGCCCGCGCCGATGAGGCCGCCGCTGCCGCCAAGGGGGAGACGAAGACAAAGACCGAGACGAAGGCGACGCCCAAATCGGCCAAATCGGCGGACGCGTCCAAAACGCAGGCGAGCGCTCAGGCCAGCGCCAAGAGCAAGACCGGCACGGCCAAGACCAGCGAAAGCGACAAGCCATCGATCAAGTCGAAAGCCTCAGCCAAAACAAAGACCGCTGAAACAGACGAGACAGAGTCGAAAAAGGGAAAGGCGGCCCAAAGCGGTAAGCCGAGCGGCAAATCGAAGCCGACTCAAACGGCCGACACCGAAACGAAAAAATCAACGACGTCCAAAAAAGCCGCCAAACAGCCGGACACGGTCAAGGACGACGAAAAGGTCACCGCCACAGCTTCGGCCAAGGGGACGCCCTATGTCATGCCTGACAAGGGCGACAAGTACGACAGCCGCAAAAGCGGCACCCTGAGCGCCCCGGCGAAAACCGCTGCCAAGACCCCTGCCCCCAAACCGGCGGACAAGGTCGTGGCGCAGACGACGCAAACCCCAAAGCCCAGGCCCGCAACGACCCCGGCTACGACGGCCACCTCAGCAAGCCACGGCACCCTGACCACCGACGCCGGTAAGGCGGTCGATGATCTGTTCGGTGCGAAGATCAAGGTGGACGGTCAGCCCGTACCTCACAATCCAACGCCCACGCCTCTGGCCTCATCGGAAGCCGTTAAGCCCACGCCGAAGACCGAAGACAGGCTCGACCTTCCGACGGCCCCCATCCCCTATCAGGCGACGGTAAAGCCCGAAACCGCTCCGGCCCCCAAGGCTGACCTCAATGCGGCCATCACCGCCGAAAAGGTCGAGCCGCGCACGGTCAGCCCGCCGACGCCAGACAAGGCGGCAGACGTCGTGGCGACGGCGTCCCTTCCGGTCACCCCCCCACCAACCCCCACCAATGCCCCGACCCTGAGCGTGCCCGAAGCGGTGCGCCAACCCGTTGAAACGCCTGCCGCTCCGCGCAATCTGGCTTCGGTGACGGTCGATGCCTATGCCCGGGACTACGAAGGCCAGAAGACCGGCGCGGAGATGCGCTACGATTCCAGCATCCGGTCCGGGCTGCTGGCGCGTCAGAGCCGGGCGGGCGATCTGGAAGGCAACTGGCTGGTGTCGTCGCTCACCGGGGATAAGCTGGTGTCGCTGGCCCTGCGCGGCGGAGGCGCTCAGGTGGATGGGGCGTGGCGCTCCCTGCAAGGCGGGGTGGGCCTTAACCGCTCCGGCCTGATCGAAAGCGCCATGCAAACCGATGATCGCCTGACGCTCGACTATCAGTCGGGCTCCTCCAGAGGGCGCTATCGCCTCGACCTGCGCCGCGAACCTGACGGTCGCTGGCGCGGACAGATGATCGACCCCGCCGGTACAGCCACCCCGGTGGTCATGCAGGCGCAGTAGGTTTTCAATATCGGGCAATCAGATCATAGGATTTGATAGTTCCGGATGCGCCGTGATTTATGCTATACGATAATCGTCCATATTCCACTGGTTCGTTAGTCTGAGCGACGCTTATCGACAATACTTCAATCTCGTTATCTTCGGCTAATTTCAATCCTTTTGGCGTAACAAGAACGGGTTGTGGTCCAAGATACGCTTTTAAATTACCGTCTTTAGTTAAAGCATGAGAAATATTCCGAGCGAGCCCATCGGCGCTTCCGCTTGCAAAGTGGGCAAGGTTTGCTTTTGTCTTTAGTAAAAAGAGAATAGTTCCTTCCGGGGTTTCAACATTAAGTGCCTCCCCCAAAATGCGGCATCGACCCGGCACGTGCGCGCCAAAAGACCGGGAAGGACCGGGACAGCTGTAGGACTGCACAGTAGATCCTGAGTATGTATGACCTTTTACATCAACAACAACAGTAATACGAAAATGAGTCCCGGTTTGGCTGGATTTCGACGCACCTGTATAAGACATTACAGACACGACGGCTATAATTCCAATAGACAGAATAGTCGTTGTTATAAAAGAAATTTTCTTTTTAAGAGGTGTCATTTTCGTTCTTCTAAGAAACAAATTCCCTTAATTTCGATCATTCTAGCACCTTCCGAAGGCGCGCTTCCAGCAATTGCAGACTGCTGGCATCATAGCTTTCGGGTATACCATACCCCCAGACCGGACCGGGCCAGGCCGCGTCGTGCGGGTGGCGGGCAATCACGTGGATGTGCAGTTGCGCGACGATATTGCCGAGATTAGCGATATTGAGCTTGGTGACCGGCTGCCCCATAACCTCCGCCGCGCGGCGCACCATCTGTTCGGCCACATGCAGATCAGCGCGTAGCTGGGCGTGTTCGGCCTCGCTCAGTTCGGTCAGTTCCGTCAGGCCCGCCCGCCGCGGCAGAAGCACCAGCCACGGGAAGCGCGCGTCCTTTTGCAGCCGCACCTGACACAGGCTCAGCTCGCCAATCCACACGGAGGCGGCTTCGATGCGCGGATCAACGGTAAACTCAGCCATTGGTCGGTCTTTCGCAGGCGGATAAGGCAAAATATTAAGGCCTCCTGTGTATAGCCCCTGCGGGATTTGCGCATCACATTTCATAATGTTGCAGCGCATGGTCTTGCGAAGCCTCGTTAACGGGTTTAGAGGGCCGTTAATCTTTGTCACCCCCTGCGGGTTCAGATGGAAAAGGGAATGCTTATGGCACGCGCCAAAATTGCTTTGATCGGTTCGGGTATGATCGGGGGCACGCTGGCCCATATCGCCGCGCGTGAGGAACTGGGCGATGTCGTCCTGTTCGACATCACCGAAGGTGTGCCGCAGGGTAAGGCTCTGGACATCGCCGAAGCCTCGGCCGTGTTCGGCAAGGACGTCGCCCTGAAGGGCGCCAACGACTATGCCGATATCGCCGGTGCCGACGTCTGCATCGTCACCGCCGGCGTGCCGCGCAAGCCGGGCATGAGCCGCGACGACCTGCTGGGTATCAACCTGAAGGTCATGAAGGCCGTCGGCGAAGGCATCAAGCAATACGCCCCGAACGCCTTTGTCATCTGTATCACCAACCCGCTCGATGCCATGGTGTGGGCGCTGCAAAAGTTCTCCGGCCTGCCGACCTCTAAGGTCATCGGTATGGCGGGCGTGCTCGACTCGGCGCGCTTTGCCTACTTCCTGGCCGAAAAGACCGGCATCTCGGTCGAAGACATCCACGCCTGGACGCTGGGCGGCCACGGTGACGACATGGTCCCGATGGTGCGTCATTCGACCGTGGGCGGCCTGCCTCTGCCGGACGCCGTGAAGGCCGGCTTCCTGTCGCAGGACGAGCTGGACGCCATCGTGAAGCGTACCCGTGGCGGTGGTGGCGAAATCGTCGCCCTGCTGAAGACCGGTTCGGCCTTCTACGCCCCGGCGGAATCGGCCATCGCCATGGCCACCTCCTACCTGAAGGATAAGAAGCGCGTGCTGCCGTGCGCCGCCTACCTGACGGGTCAGTACGGCCTGAACGACCTCTATGTCGGCGTGCCGGTGCTGATCGGTAAGGACGGCGCGGAAAAGGTCATCGAGTTCACCACGAACGACGAAGAAAAGGCCATGTTCGCCAAGTCAGTGGAAAGCGTTCAGGGCCTGATCGAAGCCTGTAAGGCGATCGACCCGTCGCTGGCCTAAGCCTAAGAAAAGCGGTTTTCCAAAACCAGAAAAGGGCCTCTTCGGAGGCCCTTTTTTGTTGCCTGCCGTTCGGATAACCGATTTGTCACTGGCAAGGGCCGGATGCTGAGGTTAAGTCGGGACTATGACTCGTTTACCCACCCTCTCTCCGCTTGGCCCCACTCTGGAAACGCCGCGCCTGATCCTGCGCCCGCCCGTGACCGAGGATTTTCCAGCCTTTTGTGCCTTTCAGTCCGATGAAAAGGTCATGACCCATCTGGGCGGGGTGACGCCGGATGCGGTGACCTGGCGAGTAACACGTGCCATCGCCGGGGCGTGGGCGCTCGACGGCTTTCATATGTTCAGCGTGCTGGAGAAAGCGACCGGCGCGTGGGTAGGCCGCATCGGGCCGCTATATCCCTATCAGTGGCCCGCCCGCGAAGTCGGCTGGGGCCTGTTGTCTTCGGCACAGGGCAAGGGCTACGCCACCGAAGCCGCCGCCGCCTGCATCGACTATGTGTTCGACGTTCTGGGCTGGGACGACGTGATCCACACCATCGCGCCCGACAATATCGGCTCTCAGCGCGTGGCGCAGGCTCTGGGGTCATCTAACCGCGGGCCGGGCCGCCTGCCACCTCCCTATGCCGATGTGGCGGTCGATATCTGGGGGCAGACCCCCGCTGAATGGGCCGAAAACCGCAAGCGGTTTTCCTGAGTGTTTCACCGATTCGTCTTAGGCGCATATATCGCCACGGGCTTCACCATCGAGTACTGCCCCGGCCGAATAGTAAGCAACATGATCTGAGGGGGTGCGCCAAAACGCACGGGCAGACCCGATTCCCCTAAGCCACGTGTCACGATCAGCAAGCGCTCACCCGCTGAAGTCCAGCCATCCGCCGTGTCCTCGGTATGTCGGGTGATACGTATCGGTGCACCGATGAGGGGGAAACGCACCTGACCTGCGTGACTGTGCCCGGATATTTGTAACGGCAACGCATTGGACGCCCAGTCAAACAGGCCGGGATTATGGACAAGAGCAATGGAGGCGGCACCTTGCGGAATCGTCTTTGTGGCCATCTGAAAGTCCGGTCTTTGCGTCTGACCATCTTCGAGACCTGCTATCCACACATCTCCGCCGGGGCGGACAACCCGCGCCGCCTGATTTTCCAGAAAATGTATCCGCGTATCGGCCAATATCTCTCGCACTCGCTGGCAATCCCACCAGCAGTCGTGATTGCCCATCACCGCGTAGACGCCTAAGGGCGCATTCAGATCACCCAGCGCCCTCAGGCCCTCTTCATGCAAGGCATTGTCTTCCTTACTTCGGCGTGAGCGCGCCGCACGCGGAGGACCGGCTTCGAGCCCGTGGCCACCGACATAGTCTCCGGCCAGCAGAATTACATCCGGCCTGAGCGCGCGAACCTGCTCGGCAATACGACGTACGCGCTCAGGCGGCATATGAACCGCATCAACGTGGACATCAGACAGTACGGCCACACGCAGGGGTGCCGTGCTCCGTGGCCAGCCAGATGTGATTACCTCGAATTCCGACACCACCAAGCTGCGCGGTTCAAACCAGAATCCGATAACCGCCATAACGGCACCAATGCCCAAACTGGCCCCTAAACCCCACCGCCAGATTGATCTTTTTGCCCGCATAGCGCCCCCTCTGGGGATCAGCTTAATGTGGTCTATGCAAAATTATTTTTCACAGAACGCAAAAATTTCCGAAAAAGACGCCTTTCATGGGATGACAATCGACGTTTGATGAGTCATATGGTCTGGCCCGCAGGTCCATTGCGACCTTGCGGGCTTTTTGTCTTTCACCCCCGATCAACCCCTCTCAGACCGCATCAGGTCACGTTCTTTTCTCAGGTGCAATCATGCGCGATTTTTATCGTATCCGGCGTCTGCCGCCTTATGTCTTCGAAGAAGTCAACAAGGTGAAGGCCCGTCTGCGCGCAGCCGGCACCGATGTGATCGACTTTGGCATGGGCAATCCCGACATGGATACGGCCCCGCATATCGTGGATAAGCTGGTTGAGACGGTCAAGAAACCCAAGACACACGGCTATTCGGTGTCCAAGGGCGTGCAGGGCCTGCGTAAGGCCATGGCGGGCTATTATGAGCGCCGCTACGGCGTGAAGCTCAATCCCGATACCGAAGTCGTGGCGACGCTGGGGTCCAAGGAAGGGTTTGCCAACCTCGCCATGGCCATTACCGGCCCCGGCGATACGGTCATCTGCCCCAATCCGGCCTATCCAATCCACGCCTTCGGCTTCCTGATGGCCGGTGGCGTCATCCGCCACGTCCCGGCCCTGTCGCCGGAGCAGTATCTGTCGGGCATCGAGCGCGCCGTGAAGCACTCCGTGCCGACACCGTCGGTGCTGATCGTCTCCTATCCGTCGAACCCCACGGCGCAGTGGGTCGATCTGGATTTCTACAAGGAAGTCATCCGCATTGCCGAAAAGCACGACCTGATCGTGCTGTCCGACATCGCCTATTCGGAAATCTATTTCGAGAACAACCCGCCGCCCTCCATCCTTCAGGTCGAAGGCGCCATCAAGCGGTCGGTGGAGATCAATTCGCTGTCGAAGACCTATGCCATGGCCGGCTGGCGCGTCGGTATGGTCGTCGGCAATTCGGACATCTGCGCCGCACTGGCACGGGTGAAGTCCTATCTCGATTACGGCGGCTTCACGCCGATGCAGGTGGCCGCCGCCGCCGCGCTCAACGGCCCGCAGGATAATGTTGAGGAAATCCGCAACACCTATAAGTCACGCCGCGACGTGCTGGTCGAATCCATGAAGCGCGCCGGGTGGGACATCCCGCCGCCCCCGGCGTCGATGTTCGCCTGGGCCGAAATTCCCGACAAGTTCAAACATCTGGGCTCGATCGAATTTGCCAAACTGCTGATCGAAGAAGCCCACGTCGCCGTCGCGCCCGGCCTTGGCTTTGGCGAGTATGGCGAAGGCTATGTGCGTATCGGTCTGGTCGAAAACGAACATCGCATCCGGCAGGCCGCCCGCAATATCAAAAAGCTGCTGCAACCCGGTCACAAAGCGCAGGCCGCCGAATAACCCAGGCGGTTTATCCGTTCACGGAGACGTGAAATTCGCTTAAAGGGGGAAAACAATGGCGTTTTCCCCCCATACTTCATAGCGGACTCGTGCGTGAGCCGAATGAAGCCTTGACGCCACAGGTCAAGTTTTTACCTCAGCCTTATTTGACTCCCCCGGTATTTTAGGGTTTTATTTACGTATTGTGCACTGCACATGTTTTTATAAGGGCCGGTTACAAGGCCTGATTTTTTACATACGGTTTGCGGAAAAGGGATTTTAGTCGTGATCAGCTTGCAATTCGACATAGCCAGCGCCTCTGAACAAGACGCCTTCTTCGGTGCCTTCTTCAAGTTTGTTGAAGCCGCCTCGCTGCAAGATGCCGACTCCATCTCGATTCATTCCGACACCAAGGAAACCGGCATGGTCAAGGTGGTGAACTTCGCCGACCAGAGCCTCGCCGACCAGTTTGAAACCTACTGGCAGCAGCGCCGTCGCTGGCTGGGGCTTTAAGCCGTAGCCGCCATAGGTTAAGCAGAGCGCATGTCCCTTCTGCGCCGCCTGCCTCTCAAATATCGCTTGCCCCTGATCCACGGTGGTCTCGAAGCCATCGCCTTGACGCGCATGGGTCGCTGGCCGCGTGAGGATACATTATCGTCCGGCCCTCTGGTTGTTTCTGGTTTTTTCAATGAAAGTCAGGGGATTGGACGAGGGGGACGCCTGACCGCCGATGCGTTTGAAGCCGCCGGATACGCCATTGTGCGCCATGATCTGCGTCCCTGTTTCCGCCATATCCTTGACCAGAAAGCGGTCCTGCCCGGCGAAGGCGGCGTCTGGCTGATCCACGCCAATGCCCCGGAAGCGCTGGTGGCGCTGATGACACACAGCCCTGATCAGTGGCGCGACCGCTATCGCATTGGCTACTGGGCGTGGGAAACACCGCTCGCCCCGCCGCAGTGGGCGCGCATGGTGCGCTGGCTGCACGAGGTATGGACGCCGAGTGCCTATGTGGCCGAAGCGCTGGCGGCGGCCTTGCGGGCCGAAGGTCTGGACGATCTGTGCGGGCGGCTGCGCGTCATGCCCCACCCCCTGCTCTCCGCCCCGCCGCAGCCCGGCCGCGCACGCTTCGGCCTCAACCCGGACCGCTGTGAGGTCTTAAGCCTGTTCGATGTCAATTCATCGCCAGCACGGAAGAACCCGTGGGCGTCGATTGACGCGTGGCTTATGGCGTTTCCGGAGCCCCCCGCCCATGCGGCCCTGACGCTGAAAGCCTCGTCTCTGGATGCAAGCACGCAAAGCAAGCTGGCCGAACGGATCGGCAACCGTCCGGATATTCGCCTGCTGTCTGAGCGATTGAGCGACGAAGACATGGACCGGCTGATGGCCTCGGTCGATATCTTCCTATCCTTGCACCGCGCCGAAGGGTTCGGACTTGGCCTGCTGGAAGCGATGAACGCGGGGGTCGCCGTGATCGCCACCGAAGGCACAGGCAATGATTTCCTCACCCACGATAATGGCTATCCGGTTCCGGCGCGTCCGGTGCCGCTCGATGATCCGGACGGTCCCTACAGCGCCTTGCCGCGCAACCCGGCGCAGGTGTGGGCCGAACCCGATATCCATGCGGCAGCGGACACTCTGCGCAGTCTGGTGTCTGATCCGACAGCCCGCGCGGCCAAGGTCGCAACTGCCCGCGCCACGCCCGCACGGCTAAACGCCCGCTGGTCCGCCGAGGCGCTGAAAGCCCATGATTTCAACAGGTGGCTTGACTCTTAGAGGCTGAGCCGTCATAGGAACGCAACATTCAGGCGACCTACGCCTTTTGCACACCAAACCTCTCAGGTCACGACCCCGATCACAGCTATCGGACGGGGACCGGAGGCTCCCCGACGACGCGTTGCGTTCTCGGGGTCTTTTTGTTTTGCGAAAAGCGGCGGTCCCGACACCGACTTATAGGGCAATAGAAGCATGTTCGACTCGCTGAACGAGCGCTTATCCGGTCTGTTTGACCGTCTGGGTGGCCGCGGCGTCCTTTCGGAAAAGGACGTTGACGAAGCCCTGCGCGAAGTCCGTGTCGCCCTGCTCGACGCCGACGTCGCCTTGCCGGTCGTGCGTCAGTTCATGACCAAGGCGCGCGAACTGGCCGCCGGTGAAGCCATCATCAAGGCCGTTAAGCCTGCCGATCAGGTGGTGAAGATCGTCTATGACGGCCTGATCGACATGCTGGGTGGCGAAGAGCCGACCCCGATCGACCTCGCCGCCGTGCCGCCCGCCGTCATCCTGATGGCTGGTCTGCAAGGCTCGGGTAAGACCACCACCTCGGCCAAGCTGGCGCTGCGTCTCTCGAAGTTCGAGCGCAAGAAGGTCATGATGGCCTCGCTCGATACCCGCCGCCCCGCCGCCATGGAGCAGTTGAAACTGCTGGGCGAACAGGTGGGCGTCGATGTGCTGCCGATCATCGCAGGTCAGAGCGCGGTCGAAATCACCCGCCGTGCGCTGCAATCGGCCAAGCTTCAGGGCTATGACGTCCTGATTCTCGATACCGCCGGTCGCACGACGCTGGACGAAGCCCTGATGGCCGAAGCCGCCGAGATCGCCAGTCTCTCGAACCCGGTCGAAACCTTCCTGGTCGCCGACTCGCTGACCGGTCAGGACGCGGTACGCACCGCCGAAGCCTTCCATGCCCGTCTGCCGCTGACCGGCCTGATCCTCACCCGCGTAGACGGTGATGGTCGCGGCGGGGCCATGCTGTCCATGCGCGCCGTCACCGGCCTGCCGATCAAGTTCACCGGTTCGGGTGAAAAGGTCGATGCGCTGGATGTCTTCGACGCCCGCCGTATCGCCGGCCGCATTCTGGGTCAGGGCGACGTGGTGGCGCTGGTCGAAAAGGCGGCGCAGGAGCTGGACGCCGCCAAGGCCGAGCAGATGGCCAAAAAGCTGTCCAAGGGGCAGTTCGACCTCAATGACCTTGCCGATCAGCTCGGTCAGATGAAGCGCATGGGCGGCATGACCGGCATTATGGGCCTGTTGCCAGGCGTGCAGAAGGTCAAGAAGCAGATGGACGAGATGAACATCTCAGACAAGATGTTCGACCGTCAGATCGCCATCATCTCCTCCATGACCAAGCTGGAGCGCAAGAAGCCCGACCTGCTCAATGCTTCGCGCAAGCGCCGTATCGCCGCCGGCGCCGGGGTCGATGTCGCCGAAATCAACCGCCTTCTGAAACAGCACCGTCAGATGGCCGACGTCTTCAAGATGATGGCCCGGAATGGCGGAAAGGGTATGGGCAATATGGCCAAGATGCTGGGGCTGGGCAACATGCCTAACATGGCCCAGATGCAGCAGATGGGCAAAAAGCTCGAAAACAACCCCGCCATCGGCGACAATATGGGTGCCGATTTCGAGCGCCTGAAGCAACTCGGTGCCGGCAAGCTGCCCAATGTACCCGGTGGCCTGCCCGGTTTGCCGGGACTCGGTAAATCACTTCCGGGGCTAGGCGGGGCTAACCCGTTCGACCCCAAAAAGAAATAACCCCCTCACTCGAAACTCAGCCTATCAAAGGATCTTATCATGCTGAAAATTCGTCTGGCCCGCGGTGGCTCCAAGAAGCGCCCGTACTACCACATCGTCATTGCTGACGCCGCCGCCCCGCGCGACGGTAAGTTCATCGCCAAGGTCGGTTCGTATAACCCGATGCTGTCGAAGGACGATGCCAACCGCGTCACCCTGAAGACCGAAGTCATCGCCGACTGGCTCAAGAAGGGCGCTCAGCCGACCGACCGCGTCGCGCGCTTCCTGTCGAAGGAAGGCCTCGTGAAGTGGGAACACGGCAACAACCCGCAAAAGGGTACGCCGGGCAAGAAGGCTCAGGAACGCGCCGCCGAGCGCGCTCAGCGCGAGCAGGACCGTCTGGACGCCGAAGCCGCTGCCAAGGCGGAAGCCGAAGCCGCCGCTGCCGCTCCGGCCGCTGAAGACGCCCCCGCTGAGGAAGCTTCGGAAGGCTAATCGCTTCTTGGCGACTGAAATGAGAAAGGCCGGAGCTTCACGCTCCGGCCTTTTTTGTCTTTGCACACCTTATACCTCCCCAGCTTGCTGGGGAGGGGACCGCACGAGCCGCCAAAGGCGGTGAGATGTGGTGGTGGGGGTCTTGGATCGCGCCCGCTGCACCGTGCCTACGGCGTCTTGCGCATATCGAACGATCCCCCGGATCGTTCGATTGCTCACCCCGCTATGGCCCCGATGATCTGATCGACCACGGTGCGCACCTGAGCCGCATCGTCGCCTTCGGCCATGACGCGGATCAGCGGTTCGGTGCCCGACGGCCGCACCAGCACGCGGCCTGTGCCTTTCAGCGTCGCTTCACCATCGGCAATAGCCTGTTTCACATCGGCGCGGTTCAGCGGACTGTCGCCCGTAAAGCGCACGTTTTTCAGCAGTTGCGGCACCGGTTCGAACTGACGCGCCAGCTCGCTCATCGGGCGGCCGCTTTCGACCAGCACGGCCAGCACCTGAAGCGCGGCGATCAGGCCGTCACCCGTCGTGGCGTGATCGAGCATGATGACGTGACCCGACTGTTCACCGCCCAGATTGAAGCCGCCTTCGCGCATCTTTTCCATCACGTAACGATCGCCGACCTTGGTACGCTCCAGCGTCAGGCCCTTAGAGGTCATCAGACGCTCTAGGCCAAGGTTCGACATCACCGTGGCCACCAAACCGCCACCCTTGAGCTGACCCTTGGCGGCCAGACTGGTGGCGATGATGGCCATGATCTGATCGCCATCAACGATGGTGCCCTTTTCGTCGCAGATGACCAGACGATCGGCGTCGCCATCCAGCGCAATACCAATATCGGCGCGCAGCTCCTTGACCTTTTCGGCCATGGCCTGCGGCTGGGTCGAGCCGCACTTCTCGTTGATATTCATGCCATCCGGCGACACGCCGAGGCAGAAGATTTCGGCCCCCAGCTCATAAAGCGTGGTCGGGGCCACCTTGTAGGCCGCCCCATTTGCGCAGTCGATAACGATGCGCAGCCCCTTGAGCAGCAGATTCTTGGGGAAGGTCGCCTTGGCGATTTCGACATAGCGGTATTGCGCGTCATCGACGCGCTGCACCCGGCCGAGATTTTGCGGGTCAGCAATGCCGTCCAGAATATTGCCGTCCATACGCGCTTCGATGGCCAGCTCCACCTCGTCCGACAGCTTGTAGCCGTCCGGCCCGAACAACTTGATACCATTATCGTAATGCGGGTTGTGCGACGCCGAGATCATCACCCCCAGATCGGCGCGCATCGAACGCGTCATCATGGCCACGCCCGGCGTCGGCAGAGGCCCGAAAAGGCGCACATCCATGCCGACCGAGGTAAACCCGGCCACCAGTGCCGGTTCGATCATATAACCCGACAGACGCGTATCCTTACCGATCACCGCCAGATGCCGGCGATTGTCCGAAGACATGAACATCTTGCCCGCCGCCATGCCGACGCGATAGGCGACTTCGGCGGTCATGGGGAAGCTGTTGACGCGGCCCCGGATACCATCGGTGCCGAAATATTTGCGCGTGCGGTTCAGAGTGCTCATGTGCGAAGCCATCAGGTCGTTAGGGTTTTTGATCGGGTTAAAGCCATAGAGGGCCAGGGTGTCACGAAAACTGGCCATGCGCGCGGTCGTCAGGGCAACAAACGCCGCCTCCAGCTTATCGACGGTTTCGGCGCGCGGGGCCTTGGTCTGACCGCTCAGAGCGCGAAACAGCGACGACGGCGCAATGCCCGCCGCCTCGGCCACATCCTTAATGGAAATGCCCGTGGCCCCCAGCGCCGCCTGTAGCTTTTCCCACTTGTTTTCACTCATTGGCAAGACTCTGTATCGCGATAAGCGCCCGGTTACAGACCGAAACGCAATGTATTAATGGCAAATTTACCGTGTTTTGGACACAAATGTCTTAGAATACGGCTTTCATGACCCTTTTAAGGCCAAGGGCTTAACGCGTTGTGAAATAATTTCATAGCATTTTAAAAATCTGTCTGCTACTCAAAACACGCAAATAGCCCCTCCCCTTGTTTATGGAGCCTTGTCCATGTGCGGCATTATCGGTGTTATCGGCCTGTCGGAAGCGGCCCCGCGCCTGATCGAAAGCCTGCGTCGCCTCGAATACCGCGGCTATGACTCCGCTGGTATCGCGGTCGTCACGGACTCCGGCACCGAACGCCGACGCGCGGCAGGCAAGATTCGTCAGCTTGAAGCCGTGGTTGAGGACGCCCCTCTGTCGGGTCAGGTCGGCATCGGCCATACACGCTGGGCCACGCACGGTGCACCGACGGTGGCCAATGCCCACCCGCACACCTCCGGCCCGGTCACCGTTGTGCACAATGGCATTATCGAGAATTTTGCCGAACTGAAGGCCGAGCTGATCGCCGCTGGCCATGTGTTCAGTTCCGACACCGACACCGAAGTGATCGCACACCTGTTTGATGCGACGCTGAAAACCGGCCTTAAGGCCAAGGACGCATTTAAAGCCGTGCTTGACCGTCTCCACGGCGCCTATGCGCTGGCCATTATCGTCGAAGGCGAAGACCGCACCCTGTTCGGCGCGCGTCGTGGCTCACCGCTGGTCGTTGGCTGGGGCGACGGCGAAATGTTCCTGGGCTCCGACGCGCTGGCGGTCGGCCCCTTCACCAACCGCGTCACCTATCTGGAAGAAGGCGACTGGGTGGTCCTCACCCAAGACGCCGCCGACATCCATGACGCCAAAGGTTTTCGGGTCAACCGCCCCATCACCACCGTCTCGGCTTCGGCGGCGCTAGTGGAAAAGGGGGCCTACCGTCACTTCATGGAAAAGGAAGTGCACGAGCAGCCCGAAAGCGTGCAGCGCACCCTCTCGGCCTATCTCGATCCGGTCGCCAAGTCAGCGCGCGCCGACATCAAGGCCGCCATCGACTTCAACGGCGTCGCGCGCATTCAGATCATCGCCTGCGGCACGGCCTACTATGCCGGCTGCATCGCCAAATACGCCTTTGAAAAGGTCGCGGGCCTGCCTGTCGATGTCGAGGTGGCCTCTGAGTTCCGCTATCGCACCCCGGCCATGACGCCGGGCACGCTGGGTCTGGCTGTGTCGCAATCGGGCGAAACCGCCGACACGCTGGCGGCGCTGCGCTGGTGCAAGGCGGAGGGTCTGAAAACCGCCGCCCTCGTCAATGTGCACACCTCGACCATGGCGCGCGAAGCCGACCTGATGTGGCCAACCCACGCCGGGCCGGAAATCGGCGTGGCTTCGACCAAGGCCTTCACGGCGCAGGTGGCCGCGCTTCTGTCTCTCGCCATCGCTGCCGCCGCTCAGCGCGGCCGTATCGACGCCGCCGAAGAAGCGCGTCTGGTGCAATGCCTGCTGGAAACCTCCGGTCTGATCGCCGAGGCCCTGCTGATGGACCCGGACGTGCAGCGCATCACCTACGAACTATCAAAGGCGCGCGATGTTATCTATCTGGGGCGCGGGGCCATGTATCCGCTGGCGCTGGAAGGCGCGCTGAAGCTCAAGGAAATCTCCTATATCCACGCCGAAGGCTATGCGGCGGGCGAACTGAAGCATGGACCTATCGCCCTGATCGACGAAAACACGCCGGTGGTGGTGATCGCGCCGGACGATGAGCTGTTTGAAAAGACGGCCTCCAACGTGCAGGAGGTCGCCGCCCGCGGCGGCCGTGTGGTGATGATCACCGACGCCCCGCAAAAGGTCCCGGCCCTGTCCGGTGACGCCGCCAAAACGCTGAAAATCGTCAAGGGTCCGACCTGCGACCCGTTTGTTGCGCCTCTGGTCTATGCGGTTCCGATCCAGCTTCTGGCCTACCATACCGCCGTACATAAGGGCACGGATGTGGACCAGCCGCGCAACCTCGCCAAGTCGGTGACGGTGGAATGAGGCGGTAGCCCTCTGATACGACCTCTGCTAGATTTTAGTGAGGGTATAAGGGGGTTAGCCATGCAACTCGTGTCCGTCATTGGACTAATTGGCACGTTGACTGCGTTACTGACGTCATCTTCAGCATTTGCAGCGCCTCCGGCCTGTGAAAAAGATGCCGCTGCGGGATTACCGAAACCGCCGATTACCTTTTCAATGGAAGATGAAAAGCGGGCTCTCAGCTTCCTCATAAAAGAAGCGCCTTTGAAGGCGCACTTCGCGCTCTCTCCCCTCATCTACCCGTACAACGGGTTAAAAATGTATGGGTTTGAGCTGTCGGTCATTGTTTCCGAAGACGGACGTGTCGCCTGCGCTACGATTACGCCACCTTACAGGGCTCAGGACCCGGTCATGACCCCTCAGCGACGGGCATTTCTGGAAGACGTCGGTAACTGGCGTTTTGATCCCTATTTTTACGAAGGCAAACCCAGTCGCGTGGCTATTGCGTTCAACATTACGGAAGAAGAACAACCGCGTCAGCATCGGCCCGCCCCGAAAGGCGACCCAGATCAAATTGTCATCGTTCAGGAAAACCGCCCTTGGTTTTCCAGCTACAGTCCCTATCGGGTGGAATTGCATGGCGACGGACGTGCGGTGTATCAATCTTTTCGCAAGAATGATCCACTGGGTCGTCAGGCCTACAAGGTCGAGGCATCAAGCGTTCAGGGCCTGCTTGAAAAGGCGAAAACGGCTGATTTCTGGTCTCTGCGCGATACATACAGGAGATCGCCCAACGCAATCACCCATGCCTCCTCAAGCCTGTCGCTCTCTATAGTGTTGGGCGGACAGAAAAAATCCGTAACAGACTATTCAAACAACGATTCCGGCAAACCGAGGGCACTGGAGACACTGCATCAGGAGGTTATGCAGGCGGCCAATTTGAATTTTTGGGAAATACCTGGCCTTGATACTCTTGAACAACTCAAGATCAATGGTTTCGATTTTCAGTCTGTAAAAGCCGGTCAATTCCTGATCGAAACAGCGGCGAACCCCCGCGTTGAAAATGCGGTCATTCTGTCTCTGATGGACCTTGGCGCCCCCCTCGACCACGTCGTCTACGACAAGGATACCGACAAGGCGCGATCTCTTCTGGACATCAGTCTGACGGCTGGTCGGGAACCCGTCGCGCATCGACTGATCGGTTCGGGCGCATTGAAAACGAGCGGTAAAACGGATCGTAACAAGGTCAATGATGCTTTTTTGGGTGCCATAGAGTCAGGTTGTTTGGCAATTGTCGAAATGATTTTGCCCTATAATCCGGACATCTCTTCGGATGCCGTTCTATACGTCGGACGTTCAAACGCCAAAGACGAGGATAAAATCTCTGTTCTAGAATTATTGTTGGCAAAAGGGGCGGATATCAACAGCCGGGATACAAGGGGACAGACTCTTCTGCACGAAATAGCCCTGACGCCTGAATTTGTAGCCTACCTGATTGAAAACGGGGCAGACTTGAATGCGATTGCAGATGACGGAAGCACGCCGCTGATGATGGCCTTTCTTGAGGACACGGCCCTGTTGATGTTGGAAAAAGGGGCCGATCCACGCATCAACAAAACCGCAGACTATCTGCGTTTCAATGTGAAGCGTAATGGCTGGCTGACGGTTGGCCGTTGGCTAACTGAGCATGGCTATGCCGATATGCTGCTCACCCCTCCAGGCGATAAAGATTAGATCCGTTTTACCTGGCTGGCCAAAGAGCCAATTGTCTTCCGCCCCTGTAATCGGAATGCTAACCCTTTTGTGTCAGGGTAGACACAAAAGAACGCTGGGTATGGTGCGGGAGACGATATGAACGGGCTGAGCGTAGAGATAACGACCCCCGCGCAGCTATCCGAC
>NZ_JAIXSV010000268.1 GCF_027484505.1 Asticcacaulis sp. | reverse complement strand
GGTGAACACCGTGCTTCGACACCAGTTGCGCCATCGTCAACTCGCCCCTGATCGCCTCCAGCGCCACCTTCGCCTTGAAATCCGCTGAATACCGCTTCCTCTGTCCCGTCATGTCGGTCGTGCTTCAATAAGGGCGAACCAAGCTTACAAAACTGTCCGGTCACGGGGGACCAGCTCTATCAAGGCCGCTGCCTCTAATGTGTTTGGTTGTCTGCTCACATTGTCTTGTATTCGGAACCTATCCGGGCCTGCCATTCCGGACTGTAGAGCCCTTCTATCGCACCCAGGGGAACTGTTCTGCCCCCGTCGATATCAACGACCATCATATCACCCAGCAGCAGTGCCCGTTCGGTGCCGCCGATATAGGACAGATGCCCATCCTGATCACGCGATTCCCGGAATAGCGACGGCAGGGCCCGTCTGTCGTCAATGGCAAGAGTGCCAGCCAATTCCTGGCGGACGAAGAAGGCATTGTGACCCGCCCGGTTACTGCCGATCAGCGTGTAACCCTTGCGTGCGGCCACCCTTTCCAGCGCCCGGATCGAGGCACCGAAATACAGCCAGGAATAATGCGCCTCGCTGCGCCGGAATTCGGGATCATAAGGAACGGTCAGTGCGTGCAGGTCGCCAAGGACCGCGTTATATTCGCAAATCACGATGTCCGGTCGCACCACATTGATGGCATCGAACACCCAGTAATCGTTGCCATCTATATCAATGCTCAGCAGGCCGATCTCTCCGGCATGGCCGCAGTTGACGATGATCTCATTGATATTGTCCTTCGTAATAAAAGCCTGTTGTGCCGTCAGGTCGTGACGCCAATAGAGTTCGTCGTTTCGAATGGTCTCGATATCGGCGGGGTTGGAATCCAGGACCAGACCGCGCCAATTGCGGTTTCGCATGAGATAACGGCTATTGCTTTCCGTGAAGTCGCCCACGCCAAATTCGATGAAGCGTTCGGTCCGGATATCCAGATTCTGGACCAGCCATTCAATAATGCCATCCTCACCCATCTGCGAGGAAACCCGGAACTCCACATCCGAAAGATGACGGATCTGCCGGCGGCTGCGCATCGCTTCCCCCAGCGCGCGGGCTGTCAGCATGAGTTGCCGGTCAGCCGCGCGCATCAGCTGATCATATTGCTTCCACGGCAATCCCTCTTCAGAGCGCAGGGACATGGGGCGTTACCTTTCACGCAACGGGAGGGCAGAAGGCCTATGCCCTAAGATAATCACAGTTGCGGCACAGGGGATTATCGACCTTGTTATCCAGGAACTGCCGGCGCAGGTTGCGCATCGGCTCACCGTTCCATATTTCTTTCAGCGACTGCTGCCCCACATTTCCCAGCACCAGCCGCTTGTCATAGTCATAACAGCACGGCACGACGTCTCCGTCCCAGGTGACCGTCATCCGGGTCCGGGGAAAGGTGCAGGTGATATGGTCGCGGCGTACCGTCGGACGTTCCCCATCCAGCCGGCTGACATCCGGGGCGTTGCCGTCCCAGGTGACAAAAGACTTGTCATAGAAGAAATCGACCCCTTCCAGCCCCGACCAGAAGTCGCGCGTGCGGGCAATGCTTTCCTTGTTCTCCCCGAACAGGATCATCGACACGCAGATCACGACGTCGGACCCCATGGCTTTCTTCAAATTCAGAAAATCCAGCAGATGGCGAACCGACGGTTCGTAAGCGTCCTTGATGCCACGTATCCGCTCGAAAGAGGCATCGTCATGGCCATCGATGGAGAGGTAGAGCTTGCGGGGTTCCGCCCGCAGCAGCGCCTGCGCGATGGGTGGCTTTAGCAGCAGCGGGTTCAACGACAGGGCCGTGAACACCCCCCGCGCCGAGGCGTAGGCGATGAAACGGTCGAACTCCGGATGCACTAGACTTTCCCCGAAATGATGCAGCCAGCATTCCGACCCCATCGCCTGCCGGGGATTATCCTGCACATATTCGTCAATCACCTTGCGGAACAGGTCGAATTCCATCAGTCCCTGCGCCCGCGTCATATTGTGCGTCCGCGCGCACATGATGCATTTGAAAGGGCAGCGGTTGGTCAGTTCGATGTTGAATATCGAATAGGGGGCATCGATCCATGTCGGGTCCCCGACCGCTTTGACCGCCTCCGCATGCGCTTGCACCATGTGATCTATCCCCCGAAGCCGGCTGCGATCAAAAGCGGCATCAGCGCCTCACCCGATGGTCCCAACAAACGCAGCGTGACGGCAATCCATTGGCTTTCCTCCCGCACGGCATCGGCGATCAGGCGCTTTGCCTCCTCCATCTGCTTCAGGTCCAGAAGGGCGCGTGCACGGCCAAGACGCGGTAGCGCATGGCAGGCGAAATCACCGCATTCCCCATTGAAATCCGCCAGGGCCTCAGACGGTCGGTGACGCGCCAGCCCTATCAGGCCATGGAAGACGCGCGCCCGCAAAGTATCGGGATCATCACGCCTGCCCTCATTGATGGCGTGTTCCGCCGCATCCAAATCACCCGCCCGTAGATGCACCAGTCCCCGGATGATCAGCGCCCATTTCATCCAGGGATGTTCTGCCCGGACATGGTCACAGATTTCCATCGCCTCCCGCAGACGGTCATGCAGCAGATGGGTGTAGCCGATCATGAGACCCGCCCAAACCCGCAGCGGGTCGGTGCTGTTGCGGACCCGCCAGTAACATTCCAGAGCCTGTGTATCTTCGAACCGGAGCCGATGAAACTGACCCAGGACATACCAGGACGACATCCGTTCCGGTGCCAGGGCGAGCGAAGCCAGCAGGTCCCGTTGGGCCTCCATCTGGCGATTGAGCAGCAGGTAGGAAAAGCCCTTCTGATGCAGGATATCGAACATGTCGTCAGCATGGGGGGCGGCCAGATCGCACCAGCGCAGGGCCTCCTCGCTGTTACGGCGCAACTCCCCGGCGACCATGATCACCGTTTGGGGACGGTAGGTGACGGAACCTGGATCCAGCGACAGCGCGCGCCGGGTCAAGGCAACGGCCTCGCTCCCCTCTCCATGGCTATGTGCTGCCTCCGCCTCGTCAAGAAGAACCATGGCCTGATCTTCTGCTTCACCCGCGAAAATCTCATCCAGGGCGGCGCGAGCCCATTCTCTTGCCGCCGCTCCCTCAAATTGCCGGATCACGCGCAGGGCGAAGCCGTACCGGTCGGGATCTGCTTCAACCATTGCCTGAAGGGCGGAGACCGTCGCGTATTCTGTGGCCGCACGCGCGTGGTCGCGGACGCTCTGCTGGTTCAAACGGACCAGAAGTGTTGCGGCAAAGCCGTACTGTCGGGGGTCCAGCGTAACCAGCCGCTGTAACTCCGCTATCAGCGCGGCGTGGTCGTGCGCATCCAGGAAGGCGGATGCCATATGATGGCGATAGTTTAGAACCGTGTTGAGGCGAACTGCGTCCCGCCAATGCTCGACACACCCTTCCGTAATGTCGGCCCGTTTGCCGGCGGTGCCGCAGGAAACCATTGGGGCGTTCCGCATCATCCGAATGTTCTCAATCAACCGCCGGGGAAGGGGGCTTAGCGATGTATTATATTCTTATCATTGCATGTTTTGTTGAAAAGGAGATAGAATTCATCTTGTGTGTCAGCGGAAACACGTTACTTAATCTGTAGCCGGTGCGTCAACTGAATCCAAGGAAAGTGGTTCGGGGCGGATGGATGCCGATTACCCCATTCTCTTCAGTCGGCATATGCATTTATCAAGGATTTGTGTGATTGCTGTCTTTGGGGAAAGGGTGACGCTCTGATGCCGATGCAATGCCGCAAGGACGGTCGGCCCAACGCGCGCGTGGTTTTGTTTGCCGTTGCCGGATCATATCAATGACGACGCGGCCTTCTTCCACCGCCTTGCGTGTAGTTTTCCTAAACCCTTTCGAAACTGACGCGCCGTTTGCGGAGCGTGAATTGGCACTGCGCATGCTGGCCGCAGCCAAGGCGATAGGGTGGGAGGCGGTTGTTGCACACCGCGCGGCAGAGATCGAAGCCTTCGATCCCGACATGGTCATATCGCTGCACCCGCAGGTCACGCCCAAGCTGACACGTCATTTCACGGTGGCCTGCCATTGGAATCCGCCCAAACTGCATGAAGCCTATCCCGTTTTCATGAGGAATGAGCGTTCCTATGATGGGTTCCTGACCGCAGGTGACGACCTGCGCCAACGGCTGGCAGATCTGTTCTGGCCGACCGCGCGTCCCCTGCTAACCGCGCCGATCTATCCGAGTTCTCCGGCATGGGCGTTGGAACCAACACTCAATCCCGACAGCCAATTATTTTATATCGGTTCCAACTGGGACGGTAAAAGATATCCCCATCTGCTGAAACGGTTGGCGGCCGCCGGTGTCCTGGCGCTCCATGGACGCCGCGACCGGTGGGCGCATATGGCGGATGCCTTTACGGGCGAGGTGCCATTCGATGGACGATCGGTGATTGAAAAGGCCAATGCGTGCGGGCTTGGGCTGGCGCTGCATCTGCCGGTGCATGCCCAGGCTGCTATTCCCAACATGCGTATTTTTGAGCTGGCGGCGGCCGGCGCGCTGACTATCGCGGATCATCATCCCTTCATCGTGGAGGCTTTCGGTGAGAATGTACTCTATGTCGACTTGAAAGCGGGCGAGATGGAGGTCGCCGAACAGATACTGGCCCATGTCGCGTGGGCGCGGGCCAATCCATTGCGCGGTCGGGAAATGGCGCGGGCGGCACAGGCCATCTTTGTGGAAAGGTTCAGCCTGGAGAAGCTGTTCGCACCCTTGCCGGATCTGTTGGAGCGGGGCCGCCGAATGCTCGGCTTTGAGCGGCCTTTGGACCCGGCAGCGCAGGTGCCGGTTGACCTGGTTCTGCCGGTGGAACCGGGTGGCTGGGACGATGCCCTTGCTCGGGTTGAGGCCGTGGGCATGCAGACGGCAGGGCGTATTGGGGTGATCCTTGCGCATTCTGGCGATGTCACGGTCCCTGAAAGGCTGCTGCGCCCTGTGGCTGATTTGCGGATGGTCCGCGCCCCTGACGGGGCGGCGGCCGGGACGGTGTTATGGGCTGGATTGCGTGCGGCCATGGCTGATTGGGTCGGCATCGTTCCGCCAGGGGCCAGGCTCTTTCCCAACCATGTGGCTACGCTGCTTGCAGCGGCGGCGGAATTGGATGTGGATGTCGTGCATGGCGGCGCGGTTCAGCCCATGGTGCCGGAAGAATGCTACGAGTTGTTCCAGGCAGAAGCCCGCCCGGTTCCGGTGGGTTTTGACCCCGTGGAAACCACCACCGTCGAAGCCACCGCGTCCACCTTGCATCCAGCCAGTCTGCTTATACGGCGCGCGCGACTGACATCCGTTCTTCGCCGCGATCCTGAACTGGGTGAGGCTGCGGCGGGGTTCCTGGCGCACCGGGTGCTGGCGGGTGGTCTGACGGGCAGCAGTGGCCTGCTTACCGTCAGCGTCGACCGTCGGGCCGATGCGCCGGTTTTCGCGGCGCGGGAACGCGTGCAACGCTTGTCTCTTTTGCGCCCGCCAGCAGCCGTGAATGGCGGTAGTCCGCGCCGGGAAAGCGAAATGGCCATTACCGGTTTCACCGACCCGGACCCGGAGTTGGCAGCGCGACTGCCGCGTCTGTGGGGCCATGCCGACTTTGCCAGCCTGCCTCGGGACCGGCCCATCTACCTTTATGGTGCCTCACGCGGGGGCCGTATCGTGAAACAGGAGCTGGATCGCTGGTCTGGCCTGGCACCAACGGGTTTTGTTGACGGTCTATGGGCCGGCGACGCCTGGGGCCTGTCTGTTTCATATCCGGAAAGCATCGCTGATGCCCTGCGGGATGCCACTGTGATCATCTCCAGCCAGCATGTCTCCGAAATCGCCCGGCGTCTTGCTGCCATCGGCATCGCCGAACCCTATAACGCCTATCCGTTCATTGCGTGGCAGGTTCATATTGATAATCTGGCAGAGCAAGGGCGCAGATAGCGGTCGCTACGGCACCCCTTTCCGGTCACGGTGCCAGGCAAGGGCCGTCGGAAGGGGACCCCAATGGAGGGGGTTTGACAATGCGGGTTGGGGTTTTCAGGGGCCTGTCCGTTTCTGCTGGCGGTGGCTATCAGTATGAAATGGCGCTGCTGGATGCTCTGTCCGATCTCGCGCCTGGGCTGCCATATGAACTGCTTTGCGTCAGCAACGACCCGGATGGTCTGCGCGGAAATCTGCACGCCCGGCGGCTTCGTTACGGCAATATGCCGATTGTGCCGCTGCATGATCTTCATGTTCAACAGCAGCCCCCAGAGGCGTATCTGGTGCAGCCGCGCGATGCACTGGCTGTCACGCCGTCCGATGTGACGGGGCCGGATATCAATCTCGGTCGGGCATTGAGGGAGGAGGGGGTGGACCTGTTATTCTCCCTCTATACCCCGCTGTTCGGGCCGAAACCGCCGATCCCCTTCATCGTGCCGATCCACGACCTGCAGCATCGTATCCAGCCGGAATTCCCGGAGGTGGGTGGCAAGGCGGAGGTGGAAATCCGCGACCACAGTTTCCGCACGCTCTGCCAGTACGCGACCCTGGTCCTGGTGGATTCCGAGGCCGGACGACTGGATGTGCGGCGCTTTTACGGGGATGTCATCGACGATGACCGGATCCGCGTACTGCCATACTTTCCACCGGCGCGGCGCGTCCAACTTCCCAATGACAAGGACAGGGCGCGTGTCCGCCAGCGCTACAGCCTGCCCGACCGTTTCTTTTTCTATCCGGCACAGTTCTGGCCGCACAAGAACCACCGGCTGATCGTGGAGGCGCTGGCCCGACTGCGTCATGAACAGGGGGGATGCCCGACGGTTGTCTTCGCCGGTGGCTATGCCGATCCGCTTCGTGCCCGGACCTTCATTGACGTCATGGAGATGGCCGGGCGATTGGGCGTGGGCGGCCATGTCCATTACCTGGGTTTTGTGCCGGACCGCGACATGCCCGCCCTGTACAGCCTGTCGGCGGGTCTGGTGATGCCGACATTCTTTGGCCCGACCAACCTGCCGCCGCTGGAGGCCTGGGCATTCGGGCGTCCCGTCATCACAACCGACCTGCCCAGCATCTGCGACCATCTGGGCGATGGCGCCCTCTATGTCGATCCGCGCGATCCGCAAAGCCTGGCCGATGCCATGCGCAACCTATGGCACGACCAGGGTCTGTTCGTCGGATTGATGAGGAATGCTGCCCGGCGCCTTGACAGTTTTCGCTATGAGGATTTCCTCGATGCGCTGCGGCGCATCCTGGATGAAGGGGTGGAGCGGGTGCGGACGGGATGCACACCGGTCATGCCGGACAGTTGGCATATCGATGACGCGGGGAGTACCTGATGGGTATTTTCAGCGGCGTTTATCCAGACCATCAGACGACCCGCCCCCAGGCCCAGTCCTATGATGATGCCCGTGTTGTGGACCGGTTGGCGGAAATCCAGGCAAGGGCGGCATGGGATGGCAGCCTGCATCCGCTGGCCCAGCAGATGGCCGCCGCTTTCATGGCGGCCATCGTACGGGCCGGCTGCCCTGATCGACGCATCCGTGTCTGCGATGTCGGGGGTGGGCTGGGCGGCAGCCGGAATGCGATGGCAGGCCTGCTGGGCGGCACAATCCACCTTGACTGGGACATTGTGGAAACGCCGGCCCTGGCAAGGGTTGGCAATGAACGCTTCGCATGTCCGGACATCCGTTTCCACGACAGTCTTGATGCGCTGCAGGATCGGGAACATGACATCATCATCGCGTCGGGCGTTCTGCAATATCTGCCCGACCCGGCGGCAGTGTTCGCCCGGCTGGCCCGCCATCCCCATCATCATCTGGTACTGAACCGCTTTCCCGTTCGTCACGGTCCGGATGGCGCACAGGACGATATCTGTACCATTCAGGATCTGGCGGCGCTGCTGCCCGGCGTCAGCGTGCCCCATTGGTGCTTTTCGCGGCCACTCTGGCAGTGCCTGATCGAGCGCAGCCACACATGTGTGGCGCACTGGACCGATGATTTCGATGGCCGTCACCCCCTGCCGGATGGCAGCGAGGTATCATTCGTCGGCATGCTGCTGTCCCGGGGGATAGGGCAATGATCGAAACTGTCGGCCATGATGGAAAGACGTTGGCCATCATCATCCGGGCGGAATTCCGGGAGCCTGGTATCCATTTCTTCACGCCTTCCAGCTTTTCCCAGCAGCTCGGTTTCATGCGGCACCCGACCGGCAAGGTCATCGAACCGCATCTGCACAACCCCGTCCTCCGGGCCGTCGATCTGACGCAGGAGGTTCTGATGATCCGGCGTGGTGTGCTACGGGTCGATTTCTACGCCGGGGACCGCACCTATCTGCATAGCCGCGAATTGCGGGCCGGTGACGTGATCCTTCTGGCGTCCGGCGGTCATGGTTTTCAGGTGATCGAGGAGGTGGAGATGGTGGAGGTCAAGCAGGGCCCCTATACGGGCGACACCGACAAGACCCGCTTCGATGGTGTGTCCATTCCACCCGTAGGATCGGCACTATGATCCCGGTCAGCGCACCATTGCTGAACGGGCGGGAGATGGACTATGTCCGTGAGGCTGTGGAATCCGGCTGGATTTCCTCCGAAGGGCGGTTCATCGCGGCGTTCGAACAGCGCTGGGCGGAATATTGCGGCGTGCCGCATGGCATCGCGGTCAGCAACGGTACTGTCGCCCTGCAACTGGCCCTGCGCGCGCTGGATCTGCCAGCGGGTTCGGAGGTCATTCTGCCCAGTTGCACCATTATTTCCTGCGTGCTCGCGGTGCTGGAGGCGGATTGCGTGCCGGTGCTGGTGGACAGTGACCCGCAGACATGGTGCATGAATGCAGATCAGGTTGCGGCAAAGATCACGCCGCGCACGCGGGTGCTGATGCCGGTGCATCTGCTTGGCCATCCCTGCGATATGGCCCCGCTCCGGGAACTGGCCGACCGGCACGGGTTGCTGATCGTGGAGGATGCGGCGGAAGCGCATGGCGCGGAATATAACGGGCGCCGCTGCGGCAGTCTGGGAACATTGGCCTGTTTCAGCTTCTACGCCAACAAGATCATCACCACCGGTGAAGGGGGGATGATAACCACCGCTGATCCCGTTCTGGCGGAGCGGTTGCGCGCGATGCGGAACCTGTGCTTTCGCCGCGACCGGCGGTTCCTGCATACCGAACTGGGGTTCAATTACCGCCTGACCAACATGCAGGCCGCCGTCGGTCTGGCACAGGTGGAACGGATCGGGGAGCATATCGCCATCAAGCGCCGCATCGCGGCCCGTTATCTGGAGGGTCTTCATGGTTTGCCGCTGACGCTGCCGGTGGAGCGCCCGTGGGCACGCAATGTCTATTGGATGTTTGGTCTGGTTCTGGATGATGGCGTCCCGTTTGATGCCGATGAACTGGCCATCCGTATGCGAAAGGAAGGGGTGGACAGCCGCCCATTCTTTTTGGGCATGCATGAACAGCCCATCCTGAAGGCGCGCGGCCTGTTTGAGGGCGAACAATATCCTGTGGCGGAACGGCTGGCGCGCCGGGGGGTCTATCTTCCCTCCGGCCTGGGCCTTGGCCCGGCGCAGCAGGAGACGGTGATTGATGTCATGCGGCAGGTGTTGGCATGAACCCGGTCTTCGGCCCTGGCTATGCCTCGGTCTATGACCTGCTGTACCAAGACAAGGATTATGCGGGGGAATGCGATCTGCTGACCCGGCTGTTCGCTGATTTTGGCGTAAGCCCCATCGGTTCCGTGCTTGATCTTGGCTGCGGTACGGGGGGGCACGCGCTGCCGCTGGCCCGGCGCGGATTTCGCGTCACAGGGGTGGATGCTGCCCCGGCGATGCTTGATCTTGCACGCGCCAAGGCCGCCACGGGGGCCGGTCCGGCAGCGGCCATCGATTTCGTGCATGCAGACATACGCACATTCCAGCTCGGTAGGCTGTTCGACGCCGCGATCATGATGTTCGCGGTGCTGGGCTATCAGAGGGAAGATGTTGACGTACTTTCCACCCTGTCGGCTGTCCGGGGGCATCTGGTGCCGGGGGGCCTTTTCCTGTTTGATTGCTGGCATGGCCCCGCTGTTCTGGCCCTGCGGCCGGAAGATCGGGTGCGCACGATCGGGCAAACCGATGGACAGATTGTCCGCACCGCCCGCACCGATCTTGATATCGACGCCCGGCTGTGCCGGGTAAATTTCACGGTCACGCGGACCATCGGTGAACAGCGCCTGGAGGATGTGCAGGAAACCCATGCCATGAGGTTTTTCTTTGCCGATGAACTGCGGACTTTCCTTGCGGCTGCCGGGTTTCGCCTGGAGGCGCTGCGGGCCTTTCCCGACACTGCGCGGCTGCCGGATGAGACAAGCTGGAGCGTTATCGCTATCGCTCGGACGATAGACTGAACAGTGTCAGTTTCGGTTGTGTCGTGTGGTTCAGGCTTCGGAAGATTCCGTTTCAATCGCCTGCACTTTATCTGCGGCAGGACAAGGCGGGAAGTTCGGCAGCGAAAACCCGGTCGGCCAGGGTCCGCTCTTCATCCGTCAGGACGGTATGATAGCAGTCGCGATGGCCCTTATTGATGAAACGGCGACCGTGATTGTAACCCCGCGCCAGTTCCGGACGGTAGAAGACGCCTGTTCGCCGATGGCGGGCCTCTTCCTCCTCCAGGGCTGCCATGGCTGGCATCGTGCTGCGGGCGATGGCCCGTTCCATTCGGGTAAGAGGGATCGGCAGTTCCAGAAACGCGAGGATTCCCGTCAAGGTTTCGACAGGCTGGTCAACAAGATCGGTATAGGTCACCAGATGGACCGGCACCATCCCCTGGTCCAGCCACGAGCGGACATGCTGTCGCCATGTGCCTGAGACATCGAACCCGGCCCCCCCGGATGACAACCAATGTTGCACGAAGCCCTTCAACGCCGCCGCGTCCGCCGGCGCGCCGCAAGGGTCCAGATACTGCCGGTAATCCCAGGCCGACATCATGACGTCAATCGGATGACGGATCAGATAGATCGCCTTTGCTGTGCGCCTGATGCCGGGCCTGTCGCATGCGAAAGGGAAATGCGATTTGATGATACGGGGTTTGTCAGGCTCACCAAAAGCCAGATCAGGCCAAGCATGGATATCGATCACATACCGGCGCTCCAGATCGCGAATATCCACCCCGTCATCAAAAAGACAGTGAAACAGCAGGAAGGACAGATATGTGACCCCCGACTTCGGAAAAGCCGACAGACAGAGCAGATCCCGCATCAACTACCCCGTGTGACCCTCGCCATTGGCCAGCATTCCCCTCCCATCATCACCGACTGTGACGCCGGCTTCCAGCGTTCAGTGACAGGAATGAAGGGGAGCAGTATCGATTCCCAAGGATTGTTGATTTTGTTGATCATCGTCTGATGAACACCGTGCTTCGACACAAGCTGCGCCATCGTCAACTCGCCCCGGATCGCCTCAAGCGCCACCTTCGCCTTGAAATCAGCTGAATATCGCGCCCTCTGTCCCGTCATGTCGGTCGTCCTTCAATAAGGGCGAACCAAGCTTACCAAACTGTCCTGTCACGGGGGACCAGCTCTGGGGCGACATGAACCTGATCGCCAACCGCAATGAATGGTTCCCGGCCCAGAGCCGGTTTATCGACGGTATCGACCGTGACCGTACCCAACAGGTCAACAGCAAGGTCGGCGTCATCGCCTTCCAGGATATGCAAGGCAAGTCGCTGGCCTTCATCATCAATTATGCGGTGGAACCGGTCTTGATGGACAATATCAAGACAGAGATCAGCGGTGACCTGCCGGCTGCCGTTTCCCGGTACATTGAGGGGCGCCTGGGGGACAAGGTTGTTGCCATGTTCACCATTGGCGCTGCGGGCACCCCGCTCTATCGGTCCCATCCCGATCCCGATTATGGCCAGTCCGATCCGCGGGCCATCATGTCCGCCTATGGTACACTTTTGGGGGAGGAAGTGATTGAGACGGCCCGTGCCATACGTGACTTCAAATCCGACATCCTGGTCGGGGCCGGGCGCGACCAGCTGACCTGTCCCGGCAAGCGGACGACCCCGCTTAACCTGCGCAAGATGTGCGCACATGAGCCGGGATCGACTCTACCTGCCTGCAACTTTACCACCACCGATGCCGCACCTGTCAGCCTGTCGATGGGGGTCTTGAAGATCGGGGACGTCACCATGGTCCAGACGGACGCCAATGTGACACCGGCCTTGGGCGCGAAGCTGGAGAAATTGTCGCCGGCCAGCAATACCTGGGTGGTGGCGCTGACTTTTGGTCCCATGCGCTTTGTGGTGGATGAGGCCGCATACCCGCTGAACACCTACGAAGCAACGGCCAGTTGGGCGAAGGCGGGCTGTGCGGAGGCCGGCTATCTGGATAAGGGACTGAGCCTGATCGACCGTGTGGCCGGCAGCGTTCGTAGATAACGATGGGGCGGCACTCCGCCCGTGCCGCCCTCACCGCAAATCCCGTGAGCAAGGCTGTGGCCGGTGATTGGCGGGATGTCCGCTGCCCTGTGGAGGAGTGGTCATCCCCCAGCCAGTCGTTGGCGCAGCCAGATGTGGGCCGGATCATGCTGCTGCCGTTCGTGCCAAACGGCGATCTTGGTGAAGCCCGTGACCGGCAACGGGGCAGGGCGTGTGACGATGCCGGCCTTGTCACGGCTCAGGCGTTGCGGCACAAGGGCAATCATGTCCGACTGCCGGACGAGTTCGATCAGCACCAGAAAGCTGGGAACGGTTGCAATCACCTTCCGCGTTCGTCCCAGCTGGGCCAGCGCATGGTCGGTGGCGCCACTGAAACGCGTGCCATCATGTGACATGATGGCGTGGTCCAGGGCGCAAAACCGGTCCAGGTCCAACGCATCGGCTGCCGGATGCCCCTCCCTCAGAATGCAGATATAGCTTTCATCGAACAGGCGGCGGGCCCGCAGCGTCTCTGGTGCCATTTCCGGGGTTACCAGCGCCAGATCCAGCAGGCCGGCCTCCAACTGGGCGGGGAAGGCACGCGTGTCCACCGGCTGGACCGCCACGCGAAGACCGGACGCTTCCGTTCGCAGAACCCGCAGAAGGGGAAGGATCACGGCAGTCTGGGCGTAATCGGTCGCCGCGATCCGCACGGTTGCCTGGACGGTGGCCGGATCGAAGGCGGCCGGCTGCAACAGCGTTTCGATTTCGGCCAACATCCGCCTGACGGGTGCCGCCAATGCCTCGGCGCGCGGCGTGGGCAGGATGCCGCGTTGGGTGCGCAGGAACAGCGGGTCGCTGAACACGTCACGCAAGCGGGCCAGCATGCCGCTGACGGCGGGCTGGCTCAACCCCAGCCGGTCAGCCGCGCGCGTGACTGAACGGGTTTCGATCAGCGCGTCCAGGGCCTTCAGCAAATTCAGATCCAGGCCGCTGATATTGTTCATGCTGATATCTGAAATATTAATCGCCAATTTTCATTATGACACGTTCCGGCCTACCTATCCAGCATCAGGCGGCCCGGAATGGTCGGGCCCCCTCATCGACGGAACCCCACCATGTCCGATATCATTTGGCCCGCCGGCTATGTTCCCGGCTTTACAGATAATTATGTCTCTAACGAAGTGATCGTGGCCGGCCTGACCGCGGCGGATATCTGGCCATTTCTGGCCATACCGTCACGCTGGCCGGACTATTATGCCAATGCTGCCGATGTTCAGATCCATGATGGAAAGGGGCCGGAACTGGGGCTGGGCGACAGGTTTTTCTTCCGCACCTTCGGCTTCCCCGTGCCGGCCAAGGTGGTGGAATGCGTACCGCCAGTACCAGGTCAGGCGGCCCGTATCGCCTGGCACGGCTGGGCGGGGGAGGTCGGGGCCCCGGATCGGCTGGATGTGCATCATGCCTGGCTGATCGAAGACCTGTCGGCGGGGCGCGTGCGCATCCTGACCCAGGAAACCCAGAACGGCGCCCCCGCCCGCGAACTGGCGGCCGCGCGACCCAATCCCATGATCAATGGTCACCAGGATTGGCTGAACGGACTTGTCGCGGCGGCCCGCCAGGCCAAGGCCTGACTGGATCAGGGGGGGATTGCCCCCCCCTGATCCAGTTGGTGCTTGTCAGGGAATGAAAGCGTAGGGCTTGAAGAAGTCCGCCCCTGCCCAGATCGGCGACGGGCCGGTAAACAAGGCCGGCGCCCGTTGATAGCTCTCGGGCTTGTTGGGATCGCCCTTGCCGTCATAGCGGGCGATTTCCGGATAGGGGAAGAGGGGGCGGGCGCGGTCAATCACCGGCCCGGCTGCAAGCATTGGGTCCATACCCGGTGGCGGGCCGCCCGCGCCGTTCGGGGGCGGTCCATTCGGCGGCGGTCCGCCGGCCCCACCCGGGCCCATGCCGCGCGGGGCTTCGGCCGCACCGAAGCCCCGGCCTTGCTGCGCCAGCTTCTTGTCCAGCGGTTGCTGGCGGGCCAGGATTGTGTCGGGGGCCTGTCCCCCTTCTACCCAGGCCATGATCGGCGTCAGCAGGTCGATATGGCTCGGCCCCTCGCCATTGCCGCAATGGTTTACGCCCGGCAACAGGTACAGACGCTCGAAACCGGCCGCTTTCTCTTTGCCCATCTGGGCCTGAACCGCCTCATGATAGGCGACAGTGTTCAGGGGCGAGATATGTTCATCTGCCCAGCCATGCCAGAGGATCAGCTTGCCGCCAGCCTTCTGAAACCCGGACAGGTCTGGGTTGGTGGTGTCATAAAGCGGGTGCAACGCGCGCAGCCGGTCCAGCGTCGCCTTATCAAAAGTGAACTCAGCAAGGGTGAAGCTGGCTGGTGGGTTCTGCGGGAATACCAGATTGCGGATGGCGTCCAGGGCGATGCGTTCGCTGAACGGGGCCTGGCTGGCGTCGCGCGGCACGAAAACGCCGGCCCAGGCCAGTTCTGAACCGGGTTGCGGACTGCCCGCGACAAGCCTCTCCCCGTTGGCCGGGTCACGCGGTCCGTCATAGAGGGCGCGCAGGGCCGCGGCTTCGGTTGCCGACAGGCAATCCGTTCCTTTTTGCGCCGGATCATCTTTGCAGATCAGGGGCTTCTCATCCACCCGACACAGGCGCGGTTCGCTGATCAACGCATCCTTCTGCCCGTCCAACGCATCGCACTGGGCCAGGACAGCCTTGTGAATAAGGGACAGCCGGTCGGCGGTGAGGATTGGCTTGCCATCATTGCCGGTATTAGCACGCGCCAGCCAGGCATGGTGCAGACTGTTCTGCACCTGGAAGATCAGGGCAGGGGCCCCGGCAATGATGCCATTGAAATCCTCTGGATAGCGCTGCGCCTCCATCAGGGCTTCGCGGCCGCCGTCCGAACAGCCGCTGAAATAGGAGAAGGCGGCCGCTTGCCCATAAAAGGCCCGGATCAGCTTCTTCGCCGCCACAGCGGTCAGATGCACGGCGCGGTGGGCGAAATCGGAACGTTTCTGAGGGTCGGCACCGAACTCTCCACCGCCCCCCTGATGGCCCATATCGGTGGAGGCCAGCACAAAGCTGCCCGCGCCCAATGGCGCACAGCCATCCGCCGCACCGACATTCAGCGAGATGCGGCCGCACAAACCACCGCAGCCCACCTGCAGGTATCGTTGGTTCCAGCCCTGCACCGGCAGGGTCACCTTGAAGCCGATGGTGGGGGATAGATTGCCCTCCACTGTGCATGTCGGTGCGCTGCCATTGCTGCTTTCCGCCGCCGCCGTCACCGTGCTGCCCGGCCCGCCGATATCGGTCAGGTCTACATCCTTCAAGGCCGTGCAAGACAATGCCGGTTTTACCAGCGGCAATGCCGCCGGCCCGGGGCCGGCGGCATCAGCAAGGGTTGGGATCGGCAGCAGCGCCAGGGCCAGTGCCCAGGTCCATATCTTCATCCTGTCAACTCCTTGGCGTCACAGCAACGCCAGCAACGTAAACGGCGTAGCCACCAGGGCATAGAGCACCCAGCGGGGACGATAGGTCAGAAGGGCGACCAGGATCGTACCACTGATGGCGGCGGTACCGAACCAGAGGATCAGTCCATTTTCCCAGCCCCAACCTTCCACGCCGATGGCGGCAGAAACAATCAGCAGAAAATAGCCGGCGAGCCGCACCGGCAATCGCCAACGTGCCGCCAGGGGCTGTTTGGTGACCTGAGTTTCGTGCCGGTCCATGGTCATGGCCATCAGCACGAACCCGGCGTAGGCGGTCATCAGCAAGGTGATGAACATCATGGTGTCGGTTCCTCCTATTCCGCCGTGGCGGTGGCGGTTACCACCGACGCTTGCGGCGTGGCCCGGCCCGGCTTCTGCTTGGGCTGATGGCGCTGCACCTTCCAGGCGGCATAGGCCATCATCAGCCCCGTCAGCAGCACCGTGCCGTCAAAACCCACCAGCAGCCAGCGGCCGGCAAACAGGCTGTTGATCAGGTTATAGGGCGTGGTGAGCCCGTTCAGTACCGGCAGCAGGCAGAACAGGGCTGCCGCCGCCACAAGTTGTTCGATCCAGGCCTTCTTCAATGGCCGCACCAGAGGATGCACAAAGGTCAACAGCCAGACCAGGAAGAAGACATTGATCTCCCATTCCGCACGGCCGGGTATGCCCGCCGGTATCAGGCGGTTCGCCCAGAAATGGGCGGCTATGGCCACCGGCATGCCGGCAACGGCCCCGACATTCAGGTGGGCCACCAGCTTCTGCCCGAAGGGCGCGTCGGCCCCCCGCAACTGGGCCGCGCGCTTCACCGACCAAAGGACCAGGCCCGTGGCCACCATCAGCGTGCCGCCGATACCGGCCAGGAAAAACACCCAGCGCAGCACGGGCTCGGCGAAACGGGCCCGGTGCAAACTGTTCAGGGACGCGGAAACCGCGCGCACGGCCGTGCGATCCGGTGTGCCAACGCTTTCCAGCAGCGTGCCAGCGCGCGCGTCGAACCGCATCCGGGTGGTGCCACCGCCACCACCTTCCAGGATGCTGGCGATATGCAGGGGGGCGAATTCCAGAACCGGCTTTGGGCCTGTCGGGTTGTTGATGGTGAAGCGGCCCACGGGCTGGCCCCAGGCCTGCTCGGCGGCGGCCATCATGGGGGCGAGCGGGGCGAAGCTGCCCGCACCGGCGGGGGCAGCGGTGTCTACCCCTTCGGCCCGGCGACGACCGCCACCGCCACGGGCGCGGCCTTCCCCTTCTTCCTCCCCGTCCATTTCCATCATGGGTGGGCGCTGGCCACCGCGCGTGGCCTCCTGCCCCCCGCCGCCGGGGGCTGCTGCGACCTGTGCAGCCGGGGCTCCACCGCCGCCGCCGCCACGGCCTTGTATGCCGGCCGCCATGTTGCCCCATGGCATCAGTGTGCCGGCCAGCAGGATCAGACCGGAATAAGTGATCATGATATGGAAGGGCAGCGACAACACCGCCAATACATTATGCCCATCCAGCCAGGAGCGTTGGCCCTTGGCGGGACGGAAGGTGAAGAAGTCCGTGAAGATCTTCTTGTGCGTGATGATGCCGGTAATGATGGCCACGAACATCGCCATGGTGGCGATACCGACTATCCATCGACCCCAGCCACGGGGCAGGGCATGCAGTTCATAATGGAAATGATAAAGGAATTCCCCGCCTGACGTCTCCCGCGGGGTCAGCAGTTCCCCGGTCCCTGCATCCATGAGACGGCTGGGCCCGCCGCGGCCGCCGCCGCCACCGCCGCCACCGCCGCCACCGCCGCCGCCTTGGCTCGCCCCCTGCTCACGCCAGGACAGGCGTACCGCATCGTTGCGGTCGCTGGGCAGGCTCACGGACCAGCTGGTGGCGTTGGGGGCCAGCGCTGCCACCTTGGCCAGCGCGCGTTCCGCCGTCTGGTCATCCGGGACCGAGCCATGCAGCTCCGGTTGCATCCACCAAGTGATCTCTTCCCGGAAAAAGGAATAGGTGCCGGTCAGGAAGACCGCGAACAGCAACCAGCCCAGCAGCAGGCCAGACCAGCCATGCAGCCAGGAATTAACCTGTCGGAAGCCCTGTTTCATCGCATCACCTCAACGGAAGGCCAGGAAAAGAGCACCGAACAGGGCAGCCGGCACGGCAACGCCGATCCAGGCGCGCCAATGGCTGGCCGCTGCATAGGCCCAGATGATGGCGGCGGTGTAGACCAGGAACGCGGTCAACGTGCCGGTTTGGGCGGCATCCGCCTTCTCCCCTGGCAGGCAAACGGCCAGACAGGCCGCGCACAGGGCGGACATGCCATAGCCGGCAAAGACACCGGCTATGGTCCTGGAGATCATATCAATACGGGGTTTCGCATCCGTCCCGGCCCTGGCTTTGGCCGATGCGGTGGGGGTTGCGACCGTCATGTCCACTCTCCCTCAAGAACGGGTCATGGCAAAGCGCAGGGCCGGCGGAAGCGATGCCGCCAGCGCCTGACCATGCGATAGGCCGGGGAATTCCATGAGTTGTACGCGCATGGCTGGAAAAGCCTGCAACCGCACCGCCAATTTGGGAGCGGCATCGGTTGGGAATTCAGCCCTGCCGGGCGGTGGGGGGCGTGCGGGGTCTGCCGCGCGGCTACGGGCTTCCGCGCTGCCTAGCGTGATCAGAACCCGAGCCGCTGCCCCCTGGAAACGCTGTTCCTCGGTCAGGATAAAGCCGTCCTGCCACCATATCGCGGGGCTGGCCGCGATGTAGGTCTGGAAATCCGCGGACCGGGTGAACAGGCTGTGCAAAACCAGCAATCCGCCGTAGGAATGGCCCCAGAGAGCCTGGGCCTTGGCGTCAACCGCAGCCAGCCTTGCCACCCTTGGTTTGATCTCTCGCGAGATCAGATCCAGGAACAGGTCGGCCCCGCCGCCGCGTCGGCCGCGCTCCGGGTTCTCCCAGGTCTCACCCTCCGCATTGGTGGGTGGGGTATAGTCAAAGGCGCGTGCCACCACATCAAAGCGAAGCGGCGTTTCGTAGCCGATGGCGACCAGCAGCGGCGGGC
>NZ_JAIXSV010000361.1 GCF_027484505.1 Asticcacaulis sp. | reverse complement strand
TTACGAGGCGGAGGGGTATCTTACGGACGGTTATACCCCTCCGTCAGCGTCGCTTCGCTCGCTGCCCATCGCTTGCGAAAGCTATACTTTCGCTACGCTACACCCCATGATATGGGGAGGAGAAACAGCCGCGTTAAATCTTAATTGTCACCACACCCGAGAGTGTTTGGAGGAGCAGGATCAGGGCCAGCATCGCCAGAAGGTGCAGCCAGGCGATCCTGCTGAATTTACGTCTGAAATCGCGCTTGACGCTTTTGTGGCGAAACAGCCGCATGGACAGTCCTGCCGCAGGCCAGCCGCCCAGCCAACAGAGCCGCAGCAATGTCGCTTCGGGCACGCGGCGCTCGCGGCGGATGGCCCGGCGCTTGTCAACGGCCCACACCTGAAACGTCACCAGATTGATCAGGGCCAGCCAGCCGAGGGCCAATATCCAGAGGGTCATGCTGGGAGGATAGAGCGGATGGGATAAGAAGGTTTAAACCCGTCAAGGTTGAAATTATTTATTGGACAGGCGTGAATTATAGCGCATCCTGAAGCTTATGAAGCCCGTCACCATCAGAACGGAAATCCCTGTTGAGTTGGCGGATGCCCTCGATATTGCCGCCTTACGGAAAAATGTCTCACAAGATCAGGCCATTTGTGAGGCTTTGCAGAACTGGCTCGATCTGCAAGAACACACACAGCCACGACGAAATCAAGGCGTGGGCAGCCCGTCTTGACCGATAGTAAGGGGTTGGCCACGGATCGACACGGATGCCGCCTCCGGCGGCGTCACGGATGGTTCGGAGAAGATTCGTCGGTTGGACCAAGACATCCGTGAGAGGGCCGCGCAGCGGGCCTCATCCGTGTCGATCCGTGGTTAAAAACCTATTCGCCGTCCTTCTTGCCCCAGCCGAGCTTATTCATCAGGCCGGTGGCCCAGTTGCCGCTCGATTGGCCCTTGCCGGACTTGCCCGTCGTGCGTGACGAGCCGATAGCGGCGTCGGGATCGACCGGAGCCGTGGTGGCGCTGGTCTTTTGCGGGGTGAGCACGTCCAGCGTCTGACGTTCGGTCGCAGGCTTCATCGCCTCGGCAATGATCTTCGCCTCTTCCTCGGTCTGCATCTCTTTGAAGATGTTGGGATGCCCGGACAGTTCCTTCGCCGCGCGTTCGCAATCGCCGGGCAGGGACCAGTTGACATAGGCCCCGGCGGCCTGACCCTTGGGGGCCTTGCGCGCCTCTTCCCAACCGTTGAAGCCCTGTTCGCGGGCGGCCTCGGCGCTCTTGCGGCCTTCCGGCGCCTCGCCCTTTTTCGACAGGGTCAGGGCGGCCTCATAGGCGCGAAGATACGAGGCGCCGATCTTTTCCATGTCTTTGCTCAGCGGCTCGATGTCCGAGATGCGTTCGGCCAGGTCCATATGCCCGGACAGGATGCCGTGGCACCACGCCACGCGGTTGAAGTCGTCTGCCGGCGCGTCGGTGATAACGGGCGTGCGCACGACCTGTTCCTTGATGCCAGTGACATTGGTGGCGATGGGGCCATCATCGGTTTGTGCCATTGCCGAACCGGCCAGCAGGGCCATACACACAGTCGCCGTAATCGTCGCTTTCATGGACGCCGTCATCCTCATATCCAGACTCATCCCTTTGTCATGCGGACAAATTGGGGCGAAATCGCGTTTTATCGTTATTTTAGAGTGGAATCCCCTGTGCGCACAGAAAAAATCTCTCTTACAGAAACTTAAGGGGTTTTGCGCCGTATAATGGCCTAAGGTAGTGGTCAGGATAAGACCAATGAGTTTCTGGAAGACCCTCGCGCACAAGGCGGCTCACGCCTTTGACCCCGCCGACTGCACCGATTGCCCCAAGGGGCAGCCGGGCCGCGACCCGGCGTTCGCCACGGCGGTGACCGCGCTGGGGGCCAAGCTGGCTATGGCCGACGGGCTGGTGGACGAGAGTGAGGAGCAGGCCTTTTTCGACGTCTTTCAGCCCGAACGCGGGGCCTATGACAATATCCGCCGCCTGTACGATCTGGCGCGCCAGACCAGTCTGGGGTTTGAATCCTATGCCCGGCGGCTGGCCAAACGCTATGCCCAGTGCCCGCGAATCCTCGAAGACGTTCTGGAAGGCCTGTTCCACATTGCGGTGTCCGATGGTCACCTGACCGACCGCGAAGAGACCTATCTGGAAACCGTGGCGCGTCTGTTTGACATCAGCCCCGCGACTTATCGCCGCATTCGCGCCGACTATGCCGGGCCGGACGCCGATGACCCCTATCATATTCTGGGCATCCACCCGGACGTGGCCGACCATGAAATCCGCATCGCGCGCAACAAGGCGCTGGGCGATGTGCACCCGGATCGTATTCTGGCGCGCGGCCTGCCGTCTGAATATGTGGGCCTTTTCACGCAAAAGGCGGCGCGCATCAACGAGGCCTACACGCAGATTCTGCGTGAACGGGCGCTGCAATAGGGGCACATTGGGCTATGAAATCGATGTCTCTCTTAACAAGTCATAAAAAAGTTAAGTTAACGCTCGGTCAGGTGGTTGACGCGGGCCTTAATCGTGCCAATCTGCTGTGGTGCAGTGCCAATACTCCCCATCTGGCATGGCGCGTAATGAGGTCAGTATAGCCATGAGCGATTTGAGGTCCGTATTCGGAAGTTTCACGCGCCCCCATCCGTGGGCGCAAGTGCGTCGGAGGAACGCTATGGCCAGACTGAAGCACATATTCATGATGACCCTGATCGGGCTCATCTCACTCGCCGGCGCCGTGCTGGCGGTGATCTTTACCGGTATCGTCGCCGCGCTGGCCCTGATCGGCGTCGGCCTGATGGCGGTGACGGCGTTTTTCACGCGCAAGCCCGTGCGCGTCACGGTCGATGCCCATAAGCGCAAGCGCGAAGACGGCGTGCTGGACGCGCGCAAGAACGGCTCGACCTGGGAAGTCTATTAATCTTTTAAACCTTGAAGGTTTCGCAACCCCGGCCTATCAAGCCGGGGTTTTTTGTTGCGGATTTGCCGATGATTTCGCTGCCTTCCCCCAATTTCAATGCGCGCCCGTCCGTGCCCGACATGGTGGTTCTGCACTATACGGGCATGGAGACAGCCAAGGCGGCGCTGGACCGGCTGTGCGATCCGGCGGCGCAGGTGTCGGCCCATTACGTCGTCGATGAAGACGGCACGGTCTATCACCTCGTCGATGAGGAGCGCCGCGCCTGGCACGCCGGGGTCTCGGTATGGAAAGGTGAGCGCGACATCAACGGCGCGTCGATCGGCATTGAGCTGGTCAATCCCGGCCACGAGTTCGGCTATCGCGACTTTCCGCAGGTGCAGATCGACGCACTGATCGGGTTGCTCGACGGCATTCGCGGGCGCTGGGACATTCCCGACCACCGCATTCTGGGCCATTCGGACGTGGCTCCGGCGCGCAAGGAAGACCCCGGCGAGCGTTTCCCCTGGCAGGCTCTGGCTGAGGCCGGGCATGGGCTGTGGGTCGATCCGCCGCTGCCGCCAGAGGGTGTGATGGGGCCACCGCTCGATATAGGCGACACCGGGCCGGGCGTGTTTGCGCTTCAGGGGGCGCTGGGCAAGCTGGGCTACGACATCCTGCCGGGCGGGCCCTATGACGCGGAAACAAAGGCTATCGTCACCGCCTTTCAGCGCCACTGGGTGCAGACGCGCATCGACGGCAAGGCCGATGCCCTGACGCGGGTGCGCCTGATGGCCCTTTTGCGTCATATCACGCTTCTGGAGGTCTGAGGATGAATAACGCGGTATTTATAGCTCTGTTTTCCGTGTTTTGCGGGGTGTTCACGATCTTCATCTCTGTCTATGCGGCGAAGAAGAAGGGCAAAAACATCGACAAGCATAAGGACGGGGATCAGGCATGACCTACCAACGCTGGGACTATGTGTTTTTGCTGATGTCGGGCCTGTGGGGCCTGATCGGCGTCATGCTGCTGGCGGCGGGCAGTCATGCCGATCCGCGCCTGACCTCGGCCGGCATGTTTCTGCTGTTCCACGCGGCGACGGCGATTGGCCTTGTCCATTCGGGCTTTATGGGGCCGCGGATGCGTCTTAACGTTCTGCTGCTGCTCATGGTGGGCAGCGGCGTGTTTGCCGCCGATATTTGTTCGCGCGTCATGCGGGGGCAGGGGCTCCTGCCCAATCTGGCGCCCACCGGTGGTGTGCTGGTCATGCTGGGCTGGGCCGGGGTGGCTCTGGCGGCGGCCTTGAAGCTGACGGCGAAGAAGGCTTGATTTAGGTCTGCCTTTCCCGCACAAGGCGCGTGGATCAGATGACCGGGCGATCGCGGAAGACTAACCTCTTTCGAGGAAAGTCCGGGCTTCACGGTAATAGGGCGGCGGGTAACGCCCGCCAAGGGTGACCTTAGGGATAGCGCCACAGAAAACAGACCGCCATTTTAGGTGGGTCACCTCATCGCTATCCCGAAAGTGGACTCCACTTTCGGGGATGAGGTTCCCGATCTACAGTTGGTAAGGGTGAAACGGTGCGGTAAGAGCGCACCGCGCGACCGGCAACGGAAGCGGCACGGCAAGCCCCGCCCGAAGCAAAACCGAATAGGAACGGCGCGTCGGTTCTCCGACAGGGTATTACCGCCCCAGCACGTTCGGGTTGGTTGCATGAGCGCCGGAGCAATCCGTCGCCAAGATGAATGATCGCCAGAGGGCGCAAGCCCCGAACAGAACCCGGCTTACAGGTCATCTGATCCCCTCTCACACTAAAGTCCTGACGGACTTCAGGGTGGCGTCTGTTTCGTCAAATCAAGGCTCGAAGCGGTTCTTCGCCTTAATTTGGCAGATCTGCCACCTCTTCGATTTAATCGAAGAGGTGGCGCTTAGTGACCGAGGTCTTTCCACACGTCGTCAGTCGGGATCATTTTTCTGCGGTCAGAAGACTGCACCAGTGCACGCCTAACCTTCTGATCTCTCCAGGCCAGATAATCGGGATCGCTATTTTCAGCTTCGTCCAAACGAAGACTTAGCTCTATCTGTTTGGGGGGCTCAATGCGTGACATGGGCCTAATCTGGCAGATAGAGGTGAGTTTAAGAAGTTTAAATCCCATACCCGCCCACCGGTTCCGTCACGATGTGTTCGCCGAAGGAGGCGATCAGCGGCATGGCCTGCCGGATGGTTTCGGCCACGGCGGGAATGTGGAGCGAGGCCTTGTGGCTGTCGGCTGAGTCCCAGACCTCGGTGATCCAGAGTTTGTCGGCGTCCTGCGGGTCCCTGGCCACCACATAGTTGAGGCAACCGGGCATATTGCCGACGCTGGCGGTCATTAGCGCGATCAGTTCGTCGCGTTTACCGGGATGGGCGGAAAAGCTGCCGATCAATCCGTACATGTGTCTCTCCTTTGGCCGCCGATCCTGCCTTTTTCTGGTGACAAAACCTGTCAGCAGACGGCTGCGCCGTGCCATGTGGATAAGTGCCGTCACGCACAGGCTTATGCACAGGCCTTGTTAATCTTTGTGAATCGGCCGAGTTCAGGATTTGTAAAGGCTTTGGCAATCCTTTGTTCAGCTTGTTTGCAAAAGTGTTAACAGGTTCCCTTTCCGTTCTATCCCCTTGTCCCTGTTCGATAAATTCTGTGCCGAAAGGCATAAAGTGTCAGTCAGAGTCATTGCGTCCCACTTCATCCCATGTTAACCCTAATTGGGTCGGCGAAGCAGGGCTTTCGTCGGGCTTTGGGCATGAATCATACCGAATGAGGGAGCGGGCATTGGCCCGGACGCGCAGGGGTGTTTCTCTCCACGCACGAGAAGCAACTGGATGCGAAGCGGAGACTGCTGGTCCCGCAGGACTTCCGTGCGGCTGCGCTGGTGCCCTTTGACGGGATGGGCGGCTTTGACGGCCTCTATGCCTTTGCCCTGAAATCGCTCGGCTGCGTCGAATGCGGCGGGGCGCAATTTTTCAGCCATTACAAAAAGATCGTCGATGCGCAGCCCTTCGGCTCGGCGCCACGCCGTATTCTTGAGGCGCGTATTTTTGGCGATATGGCCAGGCTCAATTTCGACACAGCCGGGCGCATGACCCTGCCGGATGCCCTGTGTGAGCAGTTCGGGCTGAAAGACGCCGTGCTGCTGGTCGGCCTCTATGACCGCTTTCAAATCTGGAACCCCGATGCCTATGCCGCGCATCTGGCGACGCAGGAGGCCGAGCTGTCCGGCGTGCTGACGGAGTTGGGGCTATGAGTGTCTCTGGGAGCGAAGCACCGCACATCTCCGTCCTGCTGAATGAGGTCATCGCCGCCGTGGCCCCTGAGGCCGGGCGTCTCGTGGTTGATGGCACCTTTGGCGCTGGCGGCTATACGCGGGCCTTTCTGTCGCGTGGGGCTGAGGTCATCGCCTTTGACCGCGACGCGCGCGTCCTGCCGTTTGTCGAATCCGTGCGCGGCGACTTTGGTGACCGTTTCCGCTTCGTCAATCGACCGTTCTCCGAAATGGCCGAAGGGCTGGCGGAACTGGGCGTCGATCAGGTCGATGCCATTGTGCTCGATATCGGTGTCTCCTCCATGCAGCTCGATGAGGCCGATCGCGGCTTCTCCTTCATGCGCGACGGGCCGCTGGACATGCGCATGGCCGTCGATGGCCTGAGCGCGGCGGATATTGTCAATGAGTGGGCCGAAGCCGACATCGCCCATATTATCTGGCTTTACGGTGAGGAGCACAGATCGCGCGCCATTGCGGCTGCCATCGTCAAGCGCCGTAAGGAAACCCCGTTTGAGCGCACGCTCGATCTGGCTGCCGTGGTCGAAAAGGCCGTCGGTGGGCGTCGCGGCGACAAGGTGCATCCGGCGACCAAGACGTTTCAGGCGCTGCGCATCGCCGTCAATGACGAGCTGGGCGAGCTGGAAAGTGCGCTGGAGGTGTCTGAGCGCCTGCTGAAGCCCGAAGGTGTGCTGGCTGTTGTCACCTTCCATTCGCTCGAAGATCGCATGGTCAAGTCCTTCCTGGCCGAGCGCGCCGGGCGCACACCGTCGGGCTCACGCCACGCGCCGCAAATCCAGACCGGCCCGGAACCGACCTATCACCTCGATTCGACCAAGGCGGTTGCCCCGTCCGAGGCCGAGCTGAGCGTCAATCCGCGCGCCCGGTCGGCCAAGCTGCGCGCCGCCCGCCGCACCGTGCACCCGCCTTTTGATGTCGCCCGTAACGCGTCCCCTTCCCGGAGAGCCGTCAGATGAAAGCCCTGATGAGTCTGTTCGACCGTCGTATCCGCGGTGTCCGCCTGATCGAAGCCATCGGTCTGGTGCTGGCCCTGATCATGATCTTCTGGGTCTGTTTGTCCAAGGTCAAGGAAGGGCAGGAGGTCGCCCGCCTCAACGCGCTCAATGCCCAGATCGAAGAAGAACAGGCGGCCATCAAGTCGCTTAAGGTCAAGGTGGCCAATCTGGAGCAGCCGGCGCGTATCGAGGCGCTGGCGCGGCAGTATCTGGGGATGGAGCCCTTGTCGCCCAAGCGCGAGGCGGGGCTCGACAATCTGGTAGAAATTTCGCGCTCGGTGGCGCGTCCGGAAATCCATGCCGCTCCGCCGGTGACGGCGGCAACGGCGACGCCCCCGGCCATGTCGGAAGAGGAAAGCGCGCCCATCGCGGCACCTGCGACCCCGGCAGCGCCTGCGACAGGGGGAGCCACGCGATGAGATACGGACACCGCCTGTCGTTTATTGACTCGACTGCCTCTGGCTTTCAGTGGGTGGCCGATAGAATGTGGCCCGAGGTCACCCAATGAGATACGGACACCGCCTTTCATTTATTGACTCGACCGCCTCCGGTTTTCAGTGGGTGGCCGATAGAATGTGGAAAGTCGAACATGCGTTTGAGCGCGCCAATGCGGTCGCCTCGGACCGGCTGGCCAGCGCGCGGATGCGTATTTTCTTCATTCTGGTGGCCATGGGCGTCATCTATGTGGTGCTGTCCGGCTTTGCGGTGAAGGCGGCCCTGTCGGGGGGGCACGGCGGCGTGGACTACAGCCTGCCCGCCGATGCGCGTGCCGACATTGTCGATCGCAATGGCGCGCTGCTGGCCACCGATGTCTTCAACTATGATCTGTTCCTCGATCCGGCGGACATCATGGCGGCGGATCGTCCGCTGGTGAAGCGCGCCCTGATCCAGCTCCTGCCCGATGTGCCGCGCGATCAGCTCGATTCGGCGCTGTCGGGGGATAAGCGCATGATGGTCATGCCGTGGCTGAGCGCGGGGGACAAGGCGCGCATCCTCAGCTATGGCCTGCCTGGTGTGGGTTTTGAGCCGCGCCGCCTGCGTGGCTATCCGCTGGGCACTGCCGGAGCCTTCTATATCGGCATGACCGAAAAGGCCGGTAAGGGCCTCGCCGGGGCCGAACGCGCGTTTCAGGATCAGATTGCCCGCTCCAATGCGCCGTTTCCGCTGGCCATGGACCTGAGGGTGCAAGGCGCGCTGGAAAACGAGGTGCGCAATGTCGCCATGGCGCAAGGGGCCAAGGGGGCCATGGGTCTGGTCACCAATGTGCGCACGGGCGAAGTCATTGCCATGTCGAGCTGGCCGGAATTCGACCCCAATCAGGCCGGCCGCTATGCCGATAATAACAAGCTGAACCGCGTCACCAATTCGGTGTTCGAAGTGGGTTCGGTGTTCAAGGTGCTGTCGGTGGCCATCGGTCTGGAATCGGGCACGGCTTCGCTTAACACCACCTATGACGCGCGCACGCCCTATCAACTGGGCAAGCGCAAGATTTCGGACTACCACGCCGAAAACCGCATTATGACGCTGGAAGACGTCTTCCTCGTTTCGTCGAACATCGGGACCACCCTGATGGCCGAAAGCGTCGGCATCGACACCATGACCAAATTCTATAACGCGCTGGGCCTGTTCCGCGCCGCCGATATCGAGCTGGCCGAAACGGCGTCGCCACTGCTGCCCAAAAAGTGGTCGAAGGATTCGCTGGCCTCGTCCTCCTTCGGGCACGGCATGTCGATTTCGCCGCTGTCCTACGCGCAGGCCGCCGCCGCGACCATGAATGGCGGCTATCTGCGGCCCCTGACGCTGCGCAAGTACGACCCGGCGCAGCCCCTGAAAGGCGAGCGCGTCTTCTCGGCCAATACTTCCCGTCAGATGCTCGATCTGATGCGCGTCAACGTCCTCAAAGGGACGGGGGGCAAGGCCAATGTGCCGGGTCTGCGCGTCGGCGGTAAGACCGGCTCGGCGGAAAAGGTCATCGGCGGGCGTTATGACCGCTCCAAACTGCTGTCGTCCTTCGTCGCGGTCTTCCCCACTGACGGCAATGTCGAAGATGACCGCTACATGGTGATGATCATGGTCGATGAGCCGACCGGCAACAAGGACACGTTCGGCCTGCGCACCGGCGGCTGGGTGGCCGCACCGGTGGCCGGCCGCGTCATCGACCGCATCGCACCCTTCCTCAATGTGACGCGCAAGGATGACAAGTTCGCCGACTCGGAGTGGGTTAAGGCGCAGGTGATGAAGGAAGAACAGACCGGGGGGGCGACGGTGACGGAAGCGGCCGTCCCGGCGGCGGCAGGTCATTAAAAGTAAGCGTATGAACAAGGGAACTGAACCATGAGCGGGCTTCGCCTGTCGGACATATTGAGGCGCGATCTGGACGTCGATCCGGTCGTGACCGGCGTGACCGCCGACAGCCGCAAGGTCGGACCGGGGACGCTGTTCTGCGCCCTGCCGGGGACGGCGCGCGACGGCCGTGAGTTCATCCCTCAGGCCCTGTCGCAGGGCGCGGCGGCGGTGCTGGCCCCCGAAGATACGCCGGCAACTGCCTCCAATATCCTCACCGCCTATGATGTGCGCCGCGCCTATGCCCTGGCGGCCAAGGCCTTTTATGGCGCACAGCCCAAGACCTGCGTCGCCATCACCGGCACCAATGGCAAGACCTCGGTGGCCACCTTCTGCCGTCAGATGTTTGCCCATATGGGCTACCATTCGGCCAGCGTCGGTACGCTGGGCATCGTCACCCAGAACGGCGCGGCGGAGCACGCCATCACGCCGCCGGGCCTGACCACGCCGGACGCCGCCGACATTGCCGAGCATCTGGCGGCACTGGCGCGCGATGGCGTGACGCATCTGGCGCTCGAAGCCTCCTCGCACGGTATTGATCAGCGTCGCCTCGATGGCGTCACCCTGACCGCGGCGGGCTTCACCAACCTGACGCAGGACCATCTCGACTATCACGCCACCATGGAGGCCTATCGCGCCGCCAAGCTGCGTTTGTTTGAGCAACTTCTGCCGCGCGGCCGCACGGCGGTGCTCAATGCCGATTCCGAGGCCTATAACGCCTTTGCCGCCTCGGCCATCACCGCCGGAGCGTCGCTCCTCAGCGTCGGAGAGCGCGGGCAGCACCTGACCCTGACCCACCGTGACCTGACGGTGGATGGCCAGATCCTGTACCTTGAGCATCAGGGCCGCAAGTTCGAGGTCAAGCTGAAACTGGCCGGCCTGTTTCAGGCGTCGAACGCGCTGGTGGCGGCGGGCCTATGTCTGGCCGCCGGTCAGAAGGTCGAGCCGGTGCTGGAGGCCCTGTCGCACCTGACCGGGGCGCGCGGGCGTCTGGAGCGCGTCGGTTCGACCGGCAATGGCGCCGAAATCTATGTCGATTACGCCCACACGCCCGACGGGCTGGAGACGGT